>NZ_JAQVHI010000032.1:0-24582 GCF_028696275.1 Lascolabacillus sp. | reverse complement strand
GACCTCATGATTATGAATCATGCGCTCTAACCAACTGAGCTATCTCGCCAAATTTGAAGTGCAAAAGTAGTACAACTTTTTAATTTTGCCAAATCAAAACGCAACATTATTTACCTGATATTTGCTGATAATTGGATTTCAGATCATAAAACTTTTGATATTAGCATGTTGTAGATAGTGATTTTATAGTCATAAAACAACTGACAATTGCTTATAAGTAGTTTATTAACGGTATATAACTATATGTAGTTGCTATAAGCCGGTAATAAGCGGATAATATACATATGATATACAGAATACGAATGAAACCTTTATAATTGATACTTCAGTAGTTAAACTAATCTTTGTTTTTCGTTTAAATATTGTAATTTTGCGTGTTTAGAAAAGCTTGAAACTGTATTAGTTATTATAACTGTGATATATCCTGATAATTTTGAACAAAAAATAGACTTTCAGAAGATTCGTCAGCTGATTGCTGATCGATGTTTTAGTCCCCTCGGAAAAGAGAAAGTGGAAGAAATGAAATTTTCTTCCGACTTTGATGAGATATTGGAAAAACTGTTACAGACGGAAGAGTTTGTAAAGATAAAAGAGGAAGAGGATAACTTTCCTGTTGATAGTTTTTTTGATATGAGGCCGGTGTTAAGAAGAATCAGGATTGAAGGTTCTTGGATAGACCAGAACGCACTTTTTGAATTGCGTCGATCTCTGCAAACAATTAACGGGATAGTGGCTTTTCTAAAGAGAGAAGAAGATAAGGATCCTAAGTATCCACATTTGCTGGGACTAACAGAAGGTATTGTTACATATCCTGAAATTACTAAAAAAATTGATCAGATTCTTGATGGATTCGGTCAAATAAAAGATCACGCATCAACTCGATTATCAGAAATAAGACGTGAACTCACAACTACAATTAATGGAATTTCCAGAAGCCTTAATTCCATAATGCGAAAGGCTCAGGCAGAGGGCTTTGTTGATAAAGATGTTACACCGAGTATGCGTGATGGCCGACTTGTTATTCCTGTGAATCCATCACATAAAAGGAAAATAAAAGGAATTGTTCATGACGAATCTGCTTCAGGTAAGACAGTATTTATTGAACCTTCGGAAGTTGTAGAGGCAAATAACCGTATCAGAGAACTCGAGAGTGAGGAGAGAAGAGAGATAATTAAAATTCTTACTGAGTTTACTAATTACCTAAGACCATTTTTGCCTGAATTGCTTGAATCGTATGAATTTTTAGCTAAGATAGATTTTATACAGGCTAAAGCCTCTTTTTCACTATATATTGGAGGAATAATGCCATCTATTGAAAATTCTCAAAAAATCGATTGGGTGCAAGCCGTACATCCATTGCTTGATCTGGCACTTAAGAAGCAAAACAGGAAAATTGTTCCACTTGATATAACACTTGAAAACCAAAACAGAATACTTGTTATTTCAGGCCCAAATGCAGGTGGTAAGTCGGTATGCCTTAAAACTGTAGGTATGCTCCAGTATATGGTTCAATGTGGTCTGCTGATCCCCTTAAAAGAGAATTCAAGAGTGGGTGTCTTTGAAGATATTTTTATTGACATAGGTGATGAGCAGTCAATTGAAAATGATCTATCCACTTATAGCTCTCATCTAATGAATATGAAATTCTTCGAAAGGAGATGCAATGATAAATCGCTATTACTGATTGATGAATTTGGTAGCGGCACAGAGCCTCAAATAGGTGCAGCAATTGCTGAGGCCCTCCTTGACAGGTTTAACCGTAAAAAATCTTTTGGAATAATAACTACTCACTATCAAAACCTTAAACATTTTGCAAATGAGCATGAAGGAGTAGTTAATGGTGCCATGCTTTATGATCGTCATGAGATGAAACCACTCTTCAGACTTACAATTGGTAATCCCGGTAGTTCTTTTGCTGTTGAGATAGCCCGCAATATTGGTCTCCCTGAAGATGTAATAGCTGATGCTTCTGAAATAGTAGGAAGTGAATATATCAATATGGATAAATATCTGCAGGATATTTCAAGAGACAAAAGATATTGGGAAAGAAAGCGTGATGAGATTCGTCGTGAAAATAAGAGACTAGCAGAACTATCCTCGAAATATGAAAGTAGTTTAGAGGATATTGATAAACAGAAGAAAGAGATACTGGCTCAGGCTAAGCTACAGGCAGAACAGTTGCTTGCAGAAAGTAACGCACGTATTGAAAATACTATTAAACAGATAAAGGAAGCTGCAGCTGATAAAGAGAAAACGCGACAGATTCGTAAAGAGCTCAATAGTTTCAGAGATAAAGTGGGTGATTTTGCTGATAATAATCTTCAAGTAACTAATGGTGTACCTCTATCAAAGAGCAAGTTTGAAAAAGGTAATAAAAAAACCAATAAAACGGAGAAACGAAAAAATATATCATCTTCATCAGCAGCTATTAAACATGATAAGCTTAAACCAGGTGATAATGTTCGTTTAAAAGGCCAAACGTCTATTGGTGAAATAATGGATGTATCGGGTAGGAAAGCGACAGTAGCTTTTGGTATGATAAAATCCACAGTAGATATTGAAAAACTGGATAAAGTGAGTAACAACCAGTTGAAGAAAGAGATCAAAGCTTCTAATACAGGTGATTTTATTCATGAGAAGAGACTCAATTTCAAACAGGATATAGATGTAAGAGGTATGAGAGGTGATGAAGCTTTGCAGGCAGTAATTTATTTTATTGATGATGCATTACAGTTAGGTATTTCTCGAGTTCGTGTACTTCATGGCACCGGTACAGGCGCACTGCGACAGATTATCAGAGAATATCTTGGAACTGTTAATGGTGTTGCTAATTTTCAAGACGAACATGTACAATTTGGCGGTGCCGGTATAACTGTTATTGACCTGGAGTAATTTATATGTAATTCTATGACAGATTTTATTTATCTTTGTCTGCTTAATTAAAAATATTAATATATAAACCTATAATTTATTTTTTAATGGCAAAATTTTCTAAGCCTTTTTGGGTAGCAAACTTCGTAGAACTCCTTGAACGACTGGCATATTATGCCGTTTTTATAGTTATAACGCTGTACCTTTCAAATGTGTGGGGATTCAGTGATATTGAAGCTGGTTTGATAGCCGGTTTATTCTCAGCATCACTTTATTTACTTCCTGTATTTTCTGGTGCAATAGCAGATAAAATAGGCTTCCGGTCTGCAATAATATTCGCCTTTACAATGCTTACCTTGGGGTATGCGGGGTTAGGAATATTGCCCACTATGTTAGAGAATGCCGGACTTGTTGATTATGGTATGGTGACAACATACACCGGTCTTAATGAAAGTCATTTAAGATGGTCAATCATTGCTCCGCTGGTTCTTGTTGTAATAGGCGGTGCTTTCATAAAATCAGTAATTTCCGGAACCATAGCAAGAGAAACAACACCTGAGAACAGAGCGCGTGGTTATTCAATCTTCTATATGATGGTGAATATTGGTGCATTTACTGGTAAAACTGTTGTTGATCCACTAAGAAGAAGCATGGGTGATCAGGGTCTCGTATATCTCAATTACTTCTCAGCTGCAATGACTCTACTGGCTCTTATTTCTGTATACTTCTTTTATAAATCTTCTAAAACAGAGGGTGAAGGAAAGAGTTTTGCGGAAGTCGGCCGTTCGTTTATGAAGGTTATGCTAAATGGAAGGTTACTTCTGCTAATTATTATAGTTAGTGGTTTCTGGATGATTCAGAGTCAGATGTATGCAACAATGCCTAAATATGTTATTAGACTGATAGGAGAAGATGCATCTCCAGGCTGGTATGCTAATGTTAACCCATTGGTGGTTTTCATATCTGTTAATTTTGTAACATCTCTGATGAAGAAATATAGTGCAATAAAATCAATGATGATAGGTATGCTGATAATACCTTTTTCTGCACTGTTAATGTCTTTAGGCACACAAGTTGGTGGAGATCACTTGCTTGGTTTGCATCCGGTGGCATTTATGATGGTTATAGGTATTGCATTTCAAGCTATAGCCGAGTGTTTCATTTCGCCACGTTACCTGGAGTTTTTTTCACTTCAGGCACCAAAAGGGGAAGAGGGCTTGTATCTTGGATTCAGCCATCTGCATTCCTTCTTTTCTTTCCTTTTTGCTTTTGGATTATCAGGATTCCTTCTTGATAAGTATTGTCCGGACCCACGTCTGTATACAGACGAAGCAGGAGTGTTAGATACACTGAGTTATGCTGCTGCTACACAACATGCACATTATATATGGTATGTTTTTGTAGGTATCGGATTGATTTCTGCAATAGCTCTGTACATTTATGGCAGAGTTACAAAGAATATCGATAGTAAAAAGGAAAATGTAATATAAGTAATGGTATCATTTAAAAATCAAAAAGTATTATGAGATTAGATCTTAGTTCAAAAATTACTCTTGAGCGTGTCCCAAAGAAGTACTACAAACCTGATAACGACTTTGAGGAGTATAATCTGGCACGCTATGAAAAGCTTCCTGTAGCTATTTACGAAGAGCCTAAAAGAGCTGCTAAAAAGATAGCCAATGAAATTTCCAGGGAGTTAAAACAATCGCAGAAAGAGGGAAAACAGTTTGTACTTGGAATTAGTGGAGGTACTTCAACAGCACCTGTTTATGAAGAGCTGGTTAAATTACACAAGGAGGAGGGGCTTAGTTTTAAAAATGTTGTAATTTTTAATACTTATGAGTTCTATCCTGTTATGGATTTCTCTTATAGTAACTTGCAGATGTTAAAAGAATCTTTCTTAAACAAGATTGATGTAGATCCGGAAAATATTTACTCACCTGATGCCACAGTAGAAAAAGATCTGATTTCTGAGAATTGCGAAAAGTTTGAGAATAATCTGAAAGAAAAAGGTGGATTGGATTATCTGATTCTTGGATTAGGTACTAAAGGAAATGTTGGCTTTAATATGCCAGGTAGCAGTTTGCATTCACAAACCAGATTAGTAATGCTCGATGGTGATTCAAGATCTGATATATCAAGGAATTTTGGATCATTGGATAAGGTTCCGGTAAGTGCAATCACTATGGGTCTTTCTGATATGCTGGCAGCCAAGAAAATTTCTTTAGTAGCATGGGGAGAACAGAAATCTGAAAGTATCAGAGATATAGTGGAAGGACCGGTAACTGATTTGATTCCTGGTTCAGTATTACAGACACATGCTGAGGCTGTAATATATGTTGATCTTGCAGCTGCATCTGAACTTACAAGAATTAGCCGCCCGTGGTTAGTAACAAACTGTGAGTGGGATAGTAAGCTTATCCGCAGAGCTATAGTGTGGTTGTGCCAGGTAGTTGATAAGCCAATACTGAAGCTTACAAACAAGGATTACAATGACAATGGACTGAGTGAGCTGATAACATTATATGGTTCTGCTTACAACGTAAATATCAAAATATTCAATGATCTTCAGCACACTATCACAGGATGGCCTGGTGGTAAACCCGATGCTGATGATACTTATCGTCCTGAAAGAGCAAATCCATATCCTAAGAGAGTTATAATTTTTAGTCCACATCCTGATGATGATGTTATATCAATGGGTGGTACTTTTCAGAGGTTAGTTAACCAGGGTCATGAAGTGCATGTTGCATATCAAACATCAGGTAATATAGCTGTAGGTGATGAAGAGGTAATACGTTATACATCTGTATTGCGTAGTATGCTGAAGAAATTTGACCCTGACAACACCAAAATGTTGCAGAAATATGATGAGATACGTAAATTTCTTCTAAAAGATAAGAAGAAAGATGATATGGATACTGCTGATATACTGTTTATTAAAGGTAGAATACGCAGGGAAGAAGCACGTTCTGCCGATAGATATGTAGGTTTATCTGAAGAAAATGTTCACTTTCTTGACCTACCATTCTATGAAACAGGAACTGTAAAAAAGAATCCAATTTCAGAGAAGGATGTGAATATTGTTAAGGACTTTATTGAAACAATCAAACCTCATCAGATATATGTTGCAGGAGACCTTGCAGATCCTCATGGAACTCATAAAGTTTGTTTGGATGCCATCCTTGCAGCGATTGATATATTAAAAGATGAAGATTGGTATAAAGACTGCAGAATATGGATGTATCGTGGTGCATGGATGGAGTGGGAGATTGACTATATTGAAATGGCTGTACCACTTTCACCGGAAGAGCTACGTCAGAAAAGAAATTCAATACTTCAGCACCAATCTCAGATGGAGGGAGCTCCATTCCTTGGAGATGATGAAAGACTGTTCTGGCAACGTTCTGAAGACAGAAATAGAGCTACTGCGGATCTATATTGGAAACTGGGTCTTGCCTCCTACGAAGCGATAGAAGCTTTTGTAGAGTATATTCCAATTCAGGACAACTAAACAAAATTACAAGAATATATTTATTCTTTAAAATACTTAAAATAAAGGGTGAATCAATTAGTGGTTCACCCTTTATTATTTATATATAGCTATAGATAATCTAAAATTAGTTCATTAATGAGAAAAAAATGAAAAAAAGTTGTATATTGTGTCTCAATTACAATTTGATTCATGTTACAAGAAAAATTCCATATCGAGTTTCTCATGGGAAACGCCACCCAGAGTAGCTTATGGCGTATGATTAGCCAAATAGACGGTCTATCAGAATGGTTTGCCGATGATGTAACAATGGACGAAACCGAATCTATCTATACCTTTACGTGGGGCAAGAGCCAGAGTCAGGCTGAAATCATTCAGATAAAACCACAAACTAACATCAGATACAGATGGTTAGATGACGATGAAGATGTCTATTTTGAATTTAGACTAAGAAAACTTGACCTTTCGGGTGAAATGACACTTGAGATAACTGATTTTGCCGAACCTGACGAAAAGGGGGATTCCATTATCTTATGGGAATCTCAAATTGAAGAAATGAAGAGAAGGCTTGGAGTATAGAAATCCATACGTTTTTATTATCTTTGCCGTATAGTTAAACGTGACTCATTATTGCCTGATCAATGAGAAAAGATTTCCATATAAAGAGGTTATACAGTTATATTTTAAAGACTTTTATTCCTATATTCCTGATGACGTTTGCAATATGCCTTTTTTTGGTGTTAATGCAATTTTTATGGAAATATATAGAAGACATGGTTGGTAAGGGTCTTGGTCTGAATGTCCTGGGTGAAATGTTCTTATATGCTGCACTTAACCTTATTCCTCTTGCACTTCCACTTTCAATTCTGTTGGCATCACTTATGGTTTTCGGGAATATGGGTGAAAACCTGGAACTACTTGCCATAAAATCAGCAGGTATACCTTTGCTAGGCATTATGAAACCACTGATTATATTGGTTTTTTGTATTAGCATAGGGGCATTTTTCTTTCAGAATAATGCTATACCCATAATACAGACAAAATTTTACTCTCTATTAATATCTATCAGACAGGCATCTCCTGCTCTTGATATTCCTGAAAAAGTTTTTTATAAAGATATTCCTGGTTATAATCTTTATGTAGAGCGTAAAGATCAGAAAACCGGTATGTTGCATGAAGTAATGATTTATGATATTGCCAGTGGTTTCAACAATATGAGAGTTATTGTTTGTGACTCTGCTGAAATGAGCAGCTCGGAAGACAAAACAATGGTGATCTTTACAATGCATAATGGACAGCAATTTCAAAACTCCAATCAGGGAAGGAGTTCAAGATATGATCAGGATTTTGTACCTTACTCTAGAGAGAGTTTCAGTAAAAAGACAATGTTAATCCCATACGATGCCAATTTTTCACGAATGGGTGAGGATGTTATCGAGGGAAGTTCTACAAGTAACTATGTGTCAAAGAACTTATCTGAGTTATCTTCTTCAATAGACTCAATGGAACTTGTAATGGATAGCGTCAATAGAGTGGATAGGAACATGATGAAAAATTATTCCTATTTATCATTTAGAAACAGTTATCCAAAGGAACTTAAAGATTCAATAATAAATACAGCTGTCAGTCCTGAAATTATTGTTCCATCCCCTGATACTTTATTCGTTTCCAAAGAACCTCACGAACAATCTTCAATTTTGCAAGGGGCTGTAACAAAAGCAGAAAATAATAGTAATGAATTTCTATTCAGATCATTAAATAAAACAACAACGCAGAAAACAATTAATAGGCACTGGGTAGAGTGGCATAGAAAATTCACTATGCCTTTTACATGTTTGATTTTCTTTTTTATAGGTGCACCACTTGGTTCAATTGTTAGAAAAGGAGGTTTAGGTACTCCCATTGTTATATCAGTAATTCTATTTATTATTTACTATATTGTGGAAAATGTAGGTTATAAGATGACACGTGACGGGGTATGGGCACATTGGTTTGGAATGTGGTTCAGCTCATTTATTCTGCTACCAATTGGAGTATTCCTTACATATAAAGCAATGAATGATTCAGTTATACTGAATGTAGACACATATTCAACCATTATCAAAAGGTTCTTTTTTATAAGAGAAAAAAGGAAATATCCTGTCAAAAGTGTTATAATTGAAACACCTAAATATGATGAGATCGCAGTATCTCTAAATGAGTTGACGAATGATATTGATTCATTTTTCAATAATCAGTTACCGTTAACTTATAAAAAATACTGGACTGATGAATCGTATGATAAAGAACTTTTATCTATTAAAACTAAATTAGAGATTATACTAAATAATATTTCAAATTCCAGAAAACCGGAAGTTTTATCTAAAGCAGAAGAATTTCCTGTACTGATAAAGAATGCTCGTCTTTTCGATACAGGATCTGCACTTTCAAAAGTTTGTATGTATCTATTTCCGGTAGGAATTATTTTAAGACTCCTTTCTATTCCGTTTGAATTGAGAATAAAGAGAGATTTACAAGAAATCAAGCGGTTAAACAGGGAGTTGATTACAATAGCAACAGCATAAAAGATTTTTAATATGCAAGAAGAATTTAAGTTAGACACCATCGAGGAAGCCATAGAAGAAATCCGTAAAGGTAATTTTATAATTGTGGTTGACGATGAAGATAGAGAAAATGAGGGCGATTTAGTTATCGCTGCTGAATGCATAACTCCTGAAAAAGTAAACTTTCTGGAAACTCATGCAAGAGGATTAATTTGTGCACCAATAACAAAAGAAAGAGCCGAAGAGCTTGAGTTACCTCTGATGGTAACTCAGAATACATCGGTGCATGCAACACCATTTACTGTTTCGATAGACCTGTTGACTCATGGTTGTACTACAGGTATTTCAGCATACGACAGAGCTCAAACAATACTGGCGCTAACACGCAAAGAAACTGCACCTGAAGATTTTGGTCGCCCCGGCCACATATTCCCTCTAAGAGCTCAAACTAAAGGTGTATTGAGGCGTGCTGGTCATACAGAAGCTACAATAGATTTTGCACGTCTTGCCGGTTTATATCCCGCAGGTGCACTTGCTGAAATAAAAAATGAGGATGGTTCAATGGCACGTCTGCCGGAACTTATGGAGATGGCCAGGAAATTTAACTTGAAAATTGTTTCTGTTGCTGATTTGATTAAATACCGACTTAAAACGGAGTCTCTCATTGAACGTGGAGAAGCTGTACAGCTGCCAACTGAGTATGGGGAGTTCAAGATGATCCCATTTCTTCAGACTGCAACAGGACAAGAGCATGTAGCGCTTATAAAGGGAGAGTGGACTTCTGATGAATCTATTCTTGTTCGAATGCATTCTTCTTGTATGACCGGAGATATTTTTGGGTCTTACAGATGTGAATGTGGCGAACAGCTGCATAAGGCATTAGAGCTTATTGAGAAAGAGGGTAAAGGAGTGCTTGTTTACCTAAATCAGGAAGGACGTGGAATTGGCTTGATGGCTAAAGCTGCAGCATACAAGCTCCAAGAGCAGGGTTATGACACTGTTGATGCTAATCTTCATCTGGGATATCAGGCAGATGAAAGAGATTATGGAGTTGGTGCTCAGATTCTAAGAAGTCTTGAAGTTAGAAATATGCGACTGATGACCAATAATCCTAAAAAAAGAATTGGATTAGAGTCTTATGGTCTGAAGGTTGTTGAAAATGTACCACTTGAGATAACTCCAAATAAGTATAACCATTTTTATATGGAGACTAAAAAAAAGAAAATGGGACATGTTTTAAAAAATATAAAGTAGTTCTTCATGATTTAGATTCTATAACCCTGTTTTACAATGGATAAAAAAATCAAAGTGCTTTGGATGGGTGCAGGATATTTTACCGATAAAAAACCTGATGCAACAGGAACATGGTCTCACTCCATGGCAAATGAACTGGTTAAGTCGGGTGAAATAGAGCTCTACAACATAACTCAATCAGCAGTTAAAAGCACCCTAAGAGAAGATTTTTCATCCATAACACAATGGGTAATTCCTTCATCAAAATTAAATAGAAGTGGTCTCCCAAGTAAATCAATCATAAGAGATATTGTGAAAATTACTGCTGAGGTAAAACCTGATATTATACATATATGGGGAGTAGAGTCTTTTTGGGGATTGCTTAAAGCCCGTAATTTAATCTCTGGCAAAGTGATACTCGAGATACAGGGATTGAAATCTGAGATTCATAAGTATTTTTATACAGCATTGACCTATAAAGATATAATTGCATCTTTTGGTTTGAGGGAACTTATTAAATCTTCTGATTCAATTATAAGTCAGAAAAGATCATTTAAAAGATGGGGTAAATTTGAAAAAGAGATTATAAGAAACCACTTTTTTATAACCACTCAGTCGGATTGGGTCAGGAGCCATATAAGGAACATCAATAAAGATGCAAAATTGTATGAAACAAAGATGTTGCTTAGAGAAGAATTCAAAAATGCAGAAAAGTGGAACTACGACTCTTGTATACCTTATTCATTGTTTACAACTTTCTCTTCCATTGTTTCATATAAGGGTTTGCATGTATTGATTGATGCAATTGCTATCCTAAAGAAGGATTTCCCGTCAATTAAACTCAATATTGCAGGAAGTACTGGTCGACAAGGTATCTTGGGATATGGTTATTATAACTGGATAAAAAAGAGAATTAATAAGTTAGGGATTAAAGATAGTGTCAACTGGTTAGGCCCGCTGAAAGCAGACGAAATAGTGAAAAATCTGCGTGATGCAAACGTAAATGTTGTTCCATCTTTTGTGGAGTCATACTGTATGGCACTGGATGAAGCAATTCATGTAGGAACACCTACCGTAGCATCATTTGCGGGAGCTATGCCAGAGTTGGGTAAACACAAGGAAACAGTATATTATTTCCAGTCAGGGGATCCTATTATGTGTGCAGATGCAATAGCTTCATTTTTTAAAAACAGGGCATTTTCAGAGAATGTTTCAGAGAATGCATATAAAAGCAGAAGTGCCAACTCTGATAAATGTAGCCTGCAGTTAGAAATTTATAGAGATGTTCTAAATAAATAAAGCATAGAGTGTATTATTATCTTATTATTGGATTAGCGATAGGTGGGGTATTTTCCTGGATAATTGCTTCTTTGGTTATCAAGTCAAAAACTGTTTCTAAAAGAAGTTATGAAGAGTTAACCGAAAAGAATATCTCTCTTAGAACTGACTTAATTGTATCAAATGAAAGACTCTCAGATATGGAGAGTGAGGTTGAACGTTACAGACTTGAACTTAAAAATATATCAAAAGAGTACAATGAGATAAATAGTCTACTTGCATCAACCATAGCTGATAATAATTCTTTGCAGGAGAAACTGGAAAATCAGAAAATTGAAATATCAGAATTACACAAACAATTTAATCTTGAGTTTGAAAATATAGCTTCAAGAATTCTTGAAGAGAAAACGGAAAAGTTTACAAATATCAATCGTCTGAACCTGGATTCAATACTGAAACCATTTGGAGAAAATATTGATTCTTTCCGTAAGAAAATAGAGGATGTTTATTTAAATGAATCACGTGAACGCTTTTCTCTTGGCCAGGAACTTAAAAATCTGAAGGAAATGAATGATCGTTTGAGTAATGAGGCAAACAATCTTACTCTTGCTCTAAGAGGTAATTCAAAAGTTCAAGGTGATTGGGGAGAATTGATTCTGGAAAATATACTTGAAGGGTCAGGATTAGTAAAAGGTCGCGAATATTTCATTCAAGAACATCTCAGGGATGATGATGGTAAGGTAATTATAAGTAGTGAGGGTGCAAGGATGAAGCCTGATGTGATAATATCATATCCAGATGATAGAAAAGTAATTATTGACTCTAAAGTATCTCTGACTGCTTATTCAAACTATATCGGGACAAATAATCCTGATGAACAAAAGATGTTTGTGAAGGATCATTTAAGATCAGTTAGAAAACATATTGATGAACTGAGCAGTAAAAGCTACCATGAATATGCATCTACACTTGATTTCGTTATGATGTTTATCCCTAATGAACCTGCATATATACTAGCGTTGCAGCACGAAGAAAATTTGTGGCAGTATGCTTATGAAAAAAATATTCTGTTAATCAGTCCAACCAATCTTATCGCTGCACTAAAATTGATTGCTGATTTATGGAAACGGGAATACCAAAATAGGAATGCACTGGAGATTGCAGAAAGGGGAGCAGCACTTTATGATAAATTTGTCAATTTTGTATCCTCTCTTTCTGAAATAGATAATCATCTAAGCAGAGCACAACGGAGTTATGATAAAGCTTACTCACAACTAAAAACTGGTGGTGGTAATCTAATTAGTCAGGCAGAAAAACTGAGAGAATTAGGGCTGAAAACCAAGAAAACATTACCCACATCAATTGTAGAAGAGAGTAAACAGTTAGATTAGATTAGAGATAAATGACAATAAAAAAAATATTTACAGGCATATAACTTATTAAAACATTGATATGTACGGAAAAATACAACAACACCTGCAAGAAGAATTAAATAATATCAAAGAAGCAGGACTTTACAAAAATGAGAGGATAATAGTAACTCCTCAACGAGCAGAGATTAAAGTTAATTCAGGACAAAATGTTCTAAACTTCTGTGCTAATAATTATTTGGGACTTTCTAATCATCCACGACTTATATCAGCTGCCAAAAAGGCTTTGGATGAGCGTGGATACGGGATGTCATCAGTACGTTTCATCTGTGGTACACAAGATTATCATAAGGAGCTGGAAAATACAATTAGCAGATTCTTTCATACTGAAGATACAATTTTATATGCATCTTGCTTCGATGCTAACGGTGGGGTGTTTGAACCTCTTTTCACTGAAGAGGATGCAATTATTTCAGACGCTTTAAACCACGCATCAATTATTGATGGAGTAAGGCTTTGCAAGGCAAAGAGATACCGTTATGCAAATGCTGATATGACTGACTTGGAAGAAAAGCTTAAAGAGGCTCAGTCACAGCGCTTCAGAATTATTGTTACGGATGGTGTATTTTCAATGGATGGTAATCAGGCACCTTTGGATAAAATACTTGAACTTGCAAAAAAATATGATGCATTGGTTATGGTTGATGAGAGTCACTCGGCAGGAGTAGTTGGAAGAACCGGTAAAGGTGTATCTGAACTGTATAATGTATTAGGAGAAGTTGATATAATCACAGGTACCCTGGGTAAAGCTTTTGGAGGTGCAATTGGCGGATTTACAACTGGTAGAAAGGAGATAATTGATATGTTAAGACAGCGATCACGTCCATACCTGTTTTCCAACTCAATCCCTCCCATGGTTGCTGCCTCAGGAGTAGAAGCTTTCAATATGCTTGAAGAAACTAATGAACTACAAGATAAACTTCATGAGAATGTAGAATATTTCGTTTCTAAAATGAAAGAAGCTAAATTTGATATTAAACCTACACAATCTGCTATTTGTGCTGTAATGTTATATGATGCAAAGCTATCACAACAGTTTGCAGAGGAGCTTTTAGAAGAGGGAATCTATGTTATAGGTTTTTATTATCCGGTAGTGCCTAAAGGTGAGGCACGAATTCGTGTTCAGTTGTCCGCAGGTCATGAAAGAGAACATCTTGATAAAGCTATCGAAGCCTTTATTAAAGTAGGTAAAAAACTAAATGTAATAGAATAATATGAAAGCACTTGTTAAACTACGTCCTGAAAAGGGTATATGGATGGAAGAAGTACCCATTCCATCATTTGGTGTAAACGATGTATTGATCAAAATAAAGAAAACATCAATTTGTGGAACCGACCTTCATATTTATAAATGGGATGAATGGTCACAACAAACAATCAAAACTCCTATGACAATTGGTCATGAGTATGTAGGTGAGATTGTAGATATGGGAAGCGGCGTTGAAAATCTGAAAATTGGTGACAGGGTAACGGGTGAAGGACACATTGCTTGCGGACACTGCCGTAACTGTCGACGGGGAAAGTTACATGTGTGCGAAAATACAATAGGAATAGGTGTAAACAGGGATGGTGCATTTGCGGAATATTTGTCACTACCAGCAGCTAATGTTGTAAAGCTGGATGATAGAATTTCTGATGAGATAGCATCTATAATGGACCCATTTGGTAATGCAACTCATACAGCTCTCTCTTTTCCTTTAATCGCAGAAGATGTACTTATTACAGGTGTTGGGCTTATTGGAAGTATGGCAACTGCAATTTGCAGATTTGCAGGAGCCCGTTATATTGTAGTAAGTGATTTTAGTGAATACAGATTGAATATTGCAAAGAAAATGGGAGCTACAATAGCTGTAAATCTGTCAAAAGGAGAAACGGTTGCACAGGCAGTAAAACAACTGGGTATGCGTGGTTTTGATGTAGGTCTCGAGATGTCAGGTTCTCCAGCAGGATTTAGAGAGATGATTGACAATATGTATAACGGCTCAAAAATATCAATGTTAGGTATATTGCCAAATACAACTACAGTTGATTGGAATAAGATCATCTTTAAAGCACTTACACTTAAAGGAATATATGGTCGTGAGATGTGGGAAACCTGGTATCAGATGGAACAAATGCTGATTTCTGGTCTGGATCTCTCACCTGTTATAACACATCGTTTCCATATTGATGAATATATGAAAGGATTTGAAGTAATGGAAACCGGTCAGTGTGGAAAAGTTATTCTAAGTTGGGATTAGTTCTTCCCGGTTTAAGCTTAAACAGATTTATTGCTTTATCGAGCAGATTAACCTTGTTAAGTATTGGAGGTTCAATCTGCTCGATATTTTTTTCCTCTTCCTCTGGTGGGTAAGAGTAGTCTTCTATCAAGTGACTGTTCTCAATACTCCAATTGTTTAAAGATACTACTTCACCTACTAGTAGCTTCATCTGGTCTGCAGCAATTTTTAGTAAATCACTCTGCAGAACAGTTTTTTTTACCTGTTCTTTGGCAAGGTACTGAATTTCCTGCAGGTCGTTTCTACCAATAAAGTTAAAAAGATCATCCTCAAAGTAGTAATAATTAAAATCTGTTTCAAGAGATAATACCTCAGGTTTTGGAAAACTAATTAACCTCAATACTTTTTTTTCTTCATCTATTTCCCATTGGCATTTATTTATATCATAGCCAACAAGAACTTTTGCTTTTACTATAACAAGGGCCTTTTTTGTGGATGGTATAAATTTTAGAAGCTTCTTTGTGTTCTCATAATTAAAGATCTCATTTAACTGTCCTTCAGCCACAACAATCTTAAAAACTTTTTTTATGCTTTCAACAACAGTGTGTGAAGATGTTACAGTGTTAGCAATTTTACTTTTTGTATTAATTACCCTATGAGTAAGCAATGTTATTATTATCCCTAAAATTAAGCCAAATATCAGTATGCCTAAAAAGTTACCACTTAAATTTCCACTGTTTATATAACTGGGCTTGAAGAATATCTTGTAAATAAAGCCTGCTGCTAATAATAGAAATATAATTGAAGTTATAACTATTATTGTTCTACTGGTTATTTTTCTCATAGTTTCTTAATATTACAATATTAAAGTAAAGTAATAAACTTTCGAAGATAGCGATAGTAGAGAAATAAAATAGAATCTATATGAAAAATTATTCATAATTTTGCGGTCGATTCTTTATTAATGAACTGTAACTAAACATAGGTATATGAAACAATTGATTATCTTCCGTCATGGTAAAGCAGAACAAAACACTATAGCAATTGATGATTATGATAGAGAACTGACCGAAAGAGGAAAACGTAATGCTAATGATATGGGAGCATTTATTCTTAAAAAGGCCGGAGTTCCTGATTTAATTCTTTCTTCATCAGCAAAAAGAGCGCATCAAACAGCAATAATAGCCGCAAAAAGTATTGGCTATCCAGAAAATGAAATTCAGACTGATCAAAACCTCTATTTTGCGCCTGAACGCTGGATAATGAATGTACTTTCAAAGCTTCCAGATAATATAAATAACTGCATATTTGTGGGACATAACCCAGGCTTAACTGATTTAATCAACTCATTAGGAGTACAGTTAGACAATTTACCAACTGCTTCAACCGCTTGCTTTGAATTTAATGTAGATTCCTGGCGTGAAGTTTCTACTGATCAGGCAAATTTCAAGTGGTTGAAAATTGCAAAAGAACTGTAATCTGTTTTTTAATCTTGTGAAAAAAGTACCCAGGCTACTAACAAAGTAAGTATTATGTTGAAAGTCTGAGCTGTAAGAAAAGACCAAATATATTTAGAATTCTCCTTTTTAAAGATATACCGGAAATCTGTTTCAAGTCCAATACAAATAAATGCAAGTGAGAACAGTAAACCTCTTGAACCTTTGTTTGCTATACGTGACAATTCTTTTCCGGTTTCTGCATCAAACACAAAACTGAAAACCAATGATGCTATAAGGAATCCTAGAACAAACTTAGGAAATCTGTCCCAAAGAATAGTTCCTGTAGGTCTGATTTCTGAGTTTGTTCCTCTGTATGACCAGTAGATTGATATTATAAAAGCAGCAACACCCAGAAGAACGTTTTGTGCGGACTTGATAATAACACTATACTGTTCAGCCGTTTCTCCGATAAATTTACCCGATGCTACAACTGCAGCAGTAGTATCTATTGTTCCACCAAGCCATGCGCCGGCTACTTCTTGTGAGAGCCCCATTAATTTTGCCAGATATGGAAGCAAATACATCATTGGTATTGCTACAATCAGTACAAGCGAAATAACAAATGATAGCTTTTTAGGATCACCCTTTATAGCACCACTTGTTGCAATTGCTGCAGAAACTCCGCAAATTGAAACAGAGCTTGAAAGGAGCATAGACATTTCCTTATCAATCCTGAATGCTTTGGTTGATATCCAGAAACTAAAATACCATACTGAAAATACAACTATTAATCCCTGAACCATTCCTAATGCACCCGCTTTCATAATCTCATTAAAAAGTATAGAGCTACCAAGAATAACTAGTCCGGCTTTTATATAATATTCGCTTCTAACTGCTGAAGCCATCCATTTGGGGAGGCCAATGGTATTTCTAATAAATAATCCTATCAGGACTGCAAAGAAAACCGACTCCAAACCTATGGTTTTAATTGAGCTGATATTTGCAATGTATGATGCCAGCTGAGCGAGTAAAAATATTATTATAAATGATATCAAAAATTGCCCATTGTCTTTATTACCCATAAATAAGTAACCCATATAAGAGAGTATTGCAATTATTGCAGACATTGATATATTGTTAGTCATTAAAGATGGAAGCAATATAACGAGGACCAGAATGAGTGCACCTATAATGGTTGCTACCCAATCTTCACTTTTTAATGTTTTCAGCATATATAAATTGATTAGATTAACTCAAAAAGAGTGATAAATTTATAATTTAATTAAGTTCTATATGACAAATTTATGAATTATTTACGATTTAGGAAATCTTTTGTAATTTCTTTTTGCAAATAAACAGCCATTTAACGTTTAAAACACTTTGTTGGTCGATGAATTCAAACCGTTAGTCTATTTAATTTGTTAAAAGAGGTCTCTTATGTTATTTTTGTTTCGGTTAATATTTTGAAAACTGTTTATACGGACAAGATACTATTATTATGAAAAAAATTTATTTCTTAGTTATAACCATTCTGTTATGCTCTTTTGGATTAACAGCTCAGTCGCAAATTACTCGTGGAATAACGGGAAGAATTCTTTTAGAGAATACAAATGAACCTGTTCCTCAAGCTAATATTCGTGTACTGAGACAATCTGATAGTACATTTGTTACTGGCAAGGCGTCAGAAATGGATGGTAAATTTTCTATTCCGGTAAATAATGGTTCATATATAGTTCATGTATCCTTTATAGGCTTCCATGATTTATATAAAAATGTTTCAGTTTCATCCTCAACTCCTATGGCAAACCTGGGAGATTTGGTAATGAGTGCTGATAATATCCTTTTATCTGAAACAGTAGTAACAGCTAAAGCGCCGGAAATTGTTGTAAAAGGTGACACTCTGGAATATAATGCAGATTCCTATAAAGTAACTGAAAGTGCTGTAGTAGAAGACCTATTAAAGAAAATGCCCGGTGTAGAAATAGACAGTGAAGGAAATATAACTGTTAATGGTAAATCAATTTCAAAAATATTAGTAGATGGCGAAGAGTTTTTCAGTGACGACCCAAAAGTAGCTTCAAAAAATCTACCTGCCAAGATGGTTGAAAAGTTACAGGTTCTGGAAAGGAGAACTGAAATATCTCAAATGACCGGTTTTGATGATGGAGAAGAAGAAAATGTTATAAATCTTACCGTTCGTCCGGGAATGAAAGAGGGGCTTTTTGGAAATGGATTTGCAGGATATGGAAGCAAGGATCGTTATGAGGCCAATGCTATGGTAAACTATATGAGAAATAACGACCAGTATACTATAATAGGAGGAACCAACAATACAAATAATGCAGGCTTTTCTGATTTAGGTACTGCCATGTTTGGAAGTATGGGCGGATTTGGAGGCCGTGGTGGAGGATTTGGTAGTCGTGACGGTATTACCACTTCTGCTAATATTGGTGGTAATTTTAGTAAAGATTTCACCAAGAAATTCAAGTTAGGAGGTAATGTAAGGTATGGTTATGGTGATACAGAAGTCACTTCAGAAGTATTTACACAAAACATCCTGAGTGCAGGTAATACCCTTGAAAGCGAAAGAAATACAAGAAATAATATAAGTCAGAACTTCCACATGGATTTAAGAATGGAATGGAAACCTGACACTTCAACAACAATAATTTTCAGACCAAACGTCTCATTTTATAATAACTCACGTAATGAAACCGGAAATTTCAATACAATACAGCAGATGACTGGTGACACAATCAATTTAGGTGAGTCAGTATACATGTCAGAAGGTGATGGTAATAATTTAGGTGGTAGATTAGATATGAGCCGTGAACTCGGGAAAAAGGGTAGGGTTTTAAGTGCTCAGATCAGAGGGAATATGAGCAATTCTGAGAATAGCGGTTCTAGTGAGTCAACTACAATATATTTCAGGGATCAACGCCCCTCAGACATCATTGATCAACGTTTTGTTAATACAAATGACAATAGTTCATGGAGAGGCTATCTCTCTTATGTAGAACCAATCGGTAAGAACAATTTTCTCCAGCTGGCATACCAGTACCGACAAAATAACTCAGAGTCAGACAGAGATACCAGAACTAAGGATGAGTCAGGTAACTATACTGTTCTCGATCCAACATATAGTAAAAGATTAGAGAATAGTTTCGTCAGACAGGAACTGGAGCTGAATTTCAGATCTGTCAGAGAGAAGTTCGATTATATGTTTGGTTTCTCAATGCAACCTTCTAGTTCTCACAGCAAAACATTTATCGGTGCTCAAAAGATTGATGACCTGAAACAGGATGTTATAAACTATGCACCAATGGCACAGCTGAATTATAGATGGAGTAGAAATCAAAATCTTAGAATCCGTTATTTTGGAAATACTGATCAGCCATCTGTTTCACAATTGTCACCTGTAGTTGATGTGTCTGATCCACTGAATGTTAGCTTTGGTAATCCCGATTTGAAACCCTCATTTGAACACAGACTAAATATAAACTACAGATCTTCTAATCCGGAAAAGGCAAGTTCATTTAACGCGTTTGCCAATGCAGGATATATGACAAATGATGTTGTTTCACTAACTGCTACAAATGTAGAAACAGGACGTAAGGTAAGAACTTATGAAAACATAACAGGCAACTGGAATGCAAATGGGCGTATGGTACTAAATGTTCCTCTAAAAAATATTAAGTTTTCTATATTCTCGATGTCATTCCTGAGCTATAATCATACTAATGGTTTAACTGGTACTTTTGTGCAAACTGGTGATGAAATATCACGAGATGACATCACTCCTGAAAAGAACCTTAGCAAGCGAATGAATGTAGGAGAGGTATTAGGGCTGAACTATAGATCTGATCTTTTTGACTTGGGTATCAGAGGTAATTTCAACTACAATAAGGTAAGAAACAGCCTTGAGGGTCAGCAAAATCAGGAGTATCTGAATTATGGTGGAAACGCAAATGCAACAATTTATCTCCCGTTGGATTTTACAATTGAGAGTGATATAAATTACTCCACAAATTCAGGGTACGCAGATGGATTCCAGCAAAATGAATGGTTGTGGAATGCCTCAATTCAGAAAACACTCTTTAAACAGAAGAATGGCACATTACGCTTCAAAGTATATGATATTCTGCAACAACGAAGCAATATAAATCGTAGTGTAACTTCAAACTACATAAGAGATACTACAACCAATACACTTACAAGTTATTTCATGGTACATTTTGTATATCGCTTCAATATCTTCAAAGGAGGAGCATCAAGTCAGGATATGATGCCTGGAAGAGGTGGATTTGGTCCCCCAATGCGTAGAGGAGGATAATTTAAATATATCATAAAGATGGATCAAACAATTAAAAGAAATAATCAGACAATATGGAACAGTGTATTTGTTCATGTCTTATTATGGGGAGTAATTTTCATACTCCCTTACTTCTTTATAAATGAGGAGCAGATTTTTAACTGGAAACCATTTCTAAGGTCTCTGCCTGATATGCTGGGCATAATGTTGGTTTTCTATATCAACTATTTCGTACTTATTGAAAAACTTCTCTTTAAAGGTAAGACAAAAGAGTATATTATATGTAATATTATATTAATTGTAGGTGTTACATTACTTATGTCCTATATGCCTATTTGGTTAAACAAGCTTATACCTGAAATGAGAGTGTTTAGAAGAAGACGATGGGGAGGTATCCCTGTAATGCATATAATTAGAAACTCCACTACTTTGTTTTTAATAACAGGGTTGAGTTTAGCCTTCAAAATGACTGTAAGATGGTTTGAACTTGACAATGAGAGAAAAGAATTGGCCAAAGCAAAGTCTGAAGCTGAATTACAAAATATTAAGAATCAAATAAATCCTCATTTTCTACTCAATACCTTAAATAATATTTATGCACTGATAGAGTTTGATCCTCCAAAAGCCCGAAGGGCAGTAGTGGACTTAAGTAAACTTCTCAGACATTTGCTTTATGATAATAATCAAACCTATGTTCCGCTCAAACAGGAAGCGGAGTTTTTGCGTAATTATTTAGATCTCATGTGTATACGTCTTTCAGATAATGTGGAACTTAAAGCCGACTTCTCATATTCTGAAAGCAGAAACACACTAATTCCTCCACTAATTTTTATATCTTTACTTGAGAATTCCTTTAAACATGGAATAAGTGGAGATAAATCTTCATTTATAAATGTAACATTAAAAGAGCATCCAGATGGAAAAGTTGAGTTTGTTTGCAAAAACAGCTATTTTCCAAAAAGCAAAAAGGATAAAAGTGGTAGTGGTATAGGACTTGATCTTGTTAAAAGACGTCTTGAACTTCTTTATCCAGGAAGTTATAATTGGGAAACCACAATCGAAAATGATGTTTACTCTACTGTATTGGTAATTGATTCCAAAAAACTGATGAATGATACTAAACTGTTGGATAGTCGACGATGAACCTTTGGCTCTTTCTCTATTAGAGTCATATGTGAACAGAGTTCCATTTCTTAAACTTACCGGAAAATATAGCAGCGCAATTTCTGCAATGCAGAATATAACATCTGAAAAAGTTGATGTTCTCTTTCTGGATATACAGATGCCTGGTATAAATGGAATGGATTTTGCCTATACAATCAGTGATAATACACGTGTAATATTTACTACAGCATTCAGTGAATATGCTATTGAGGGATATAGAGTAAATGCTCTTGATTACCTGCTAAAGCCCTTTTCTTTCGAGGATTTCATGATTGCAGCCAAGAAAGCACTTAATTGGTTTGAAATTAAAACGAAATCTGGTTACGATTCAGAAAGAGAAAGATCAAACGTAGGAATATTTGTGAAGTCAGAATACAAATACCTTCATGTTCTGTATAAAGATATTGATTACATTGAGGGACTCAAAGATTATGTCAAGATATACACAATTACAGATCCAAAACCTATTCTGTCACTGATGAGTCTTAAACAGCTGGAAGAGGAGTTACCTTATGATAATTTTATCCGTGTTCATCGGTCATATATTATCAACATGGAAAAAATTACAAGTATCAATAAAAACAGAATAATTATAAGCAATAAAGAAATACCGATAGGGGATACCTATCGTAAACAGTTTATGGCAATAATTGATAAAAGATAAAATATAAAAGCTCTCTAAAATTAATCAGAGAGCTTTTATTATTTTAGAAATCGACTATATAAGTCGGACATAAATTAAGAAAGTGTTGCTGCTATCATCCAAACATCTTTCTCATGTCCAGAAATCAAATCAGACACAAGTGCAACTGTACCTTCATCTTCTGCTTCAGATGCAGCATTCAGGACTTCACGTTCAAGAGCTAATAACTCTTTCAGGTAGTCAAGAACTAGCTTGAACATCTCAGTAGGATCTGTTAAAACACCGCTTTCTTTAATACTGGCAGTTTTCAGATAATCACTGAAGTTATGGGCAGGAACCCCACCAAGCATCAATATACGCTCAGCTACTTCATCAATATGATCTGCTGTTGCATCATAATACTCTTCAAATTTCTCATGAGCTCCGAAAAAGAGTGTTCCTTTCACATTCCAGTGAAATCCTCTAAGGTTTGTATAATAGAGCTGTAAGTTAGCTAATAGTTTTTGTAAACCATCTACTGTTTTCTTTGTTTTTTCAGAATCTAATTGTAAATAATCTAATGTTTTCATAATTCTTTTTTTTAATATTTTTATTTAGAGCTGTTACAAATATAACGAAAAAAGAGCTGTTTTGCAAAGGTTTTCAGGTTCAATAACAAATAGAAATAATCTATTCTATGAGTTTAGATATAGAAATAGTTATCTTGTGACGGCCCGGAACTTCTATAAGTCTATAATTCCAAAAATCTCAAAATTTCATATATCCATTTAAAATCAGAAAAAGTTCAGAGCATATACTTTATGGTATATATAATTGTAATATAATTGACTAATTAAGTTGTATATACAATTGACTTTCATTTTGAATTTCTATATTTGTAAACAGTTTTACCCACTAAAAAATAATATCATATGAAACAGAGAAATCTATTGTTAATCGGACTGCTAATTATTCCGATACTGGCTTTTGGTCAGAGACGAGAAGTTGAGGGAATGAAATACCTGGATGAGAACCGAAAACCTATCTACAGACAAAATGTATTTATTCCAAATGTTGGGGAATTTCAGGTATTGAAATGCGACTTCCACACACATACTGTTTTTTCAGATGGTCAGGTTTGGCCAACAGTACGCCATCAAGAAGTATGGGAAGAGGGATTAGATGCCTATGCCATTACTGATCATATTGAGTATACACCACACAAAGAAGATGTAAAAATAAACCCTGACCGTGGATTTCAACTTTTAAAAGAAACTGCTGAAAGGAGTAATATAATTTTAGTAAAAGGTACAGAGCTAACCAGGAATACTCCTCCGGGCCATTTTAATGCTATATATATAAACGACCCATCTGATTTTATTGAAGACAGAGCAAATGAACTAGACAGAGAAGCAGTTATGAAGGCTTTAGAACAAGATGCATTTATATTTTGGAATCACCCTGGATGGCAGCCAGGCATAGAAGGTTCTTACGAGTGGATTCCATTTGTAGATGATCTGTATAAGAATAAAGCACTGCATGGAATTGAAGTGGTAAATGGATTCGGAATTCATTTTAAAGCTCTTGACTGGTGTATTGACAAAGGGTTAACAGTAATGGGCAATACAGATATACACAATCTTACAGCACATGACTATGATTTCAGTAAAGAGTATGTACATCGTACAATGACTCTTGTTTTAGCAAGAGAACGCACTGCTGAATCAATCAGAGAAGCACTCGAAGAAGGCAGAACAGTTGCCTGGGCAAGTAAATACCTCCTGGGTAAAGAAGAGAATGTAAAAGACCTGTTTAATGCATGCGTGGAGCTGAAACCTTCGCATTATACAGAAGCCAGAAACAATGGTACTAAGATCAACTATTATGAAATAAAAAATAAAAGCGACCTTTATTTTGAACTAAACCTATCGGATGGAAATACAACCAGCCGAGTAGTGCTTTATCCAAATTCAACTCA
>NZ_JAQVHI010000031.1:0-24588 GCF_028696275.1 Lascolabacillus sp. | reverse complement strand
TGAACTGTTCAAGAAAAACTGAAAGTAATGATTTTTGTTTTTTTGAAGCTAATTTATTGAGACCATATTTTTCTCTGCGTTTTTCTATTTCTGTTTCTGAAAGCCCCATTTCAGGATTAACTCCGAACTTTTGTAATACCTCTTCAGCTGATTGGGTATAAAATTGTTCCATCTGTATTAATTTTAATTTTTATACTACTGATTTTGATGACAAAAATGGTCTGTCACATGAAATTGGTTCCACATTTTCTCAAAGTACAATATGATAAACAATATGATTATAACAGTAGTTTAGATGTTCATTTATTTAACATTTAGATACATTTTATAACAGAGTATATGTTATATAACATAAGGGCAACATTTTTCTTTGTCACTCGTTTTGTATAAATTGCAGGTCCAATAAATAAAGTTATGACTTTGCCGGTCTTAATAGACGCAAAGTCTTTTTTAATACTAAATATCTAACTAAAAACAGAGAATTGGAAAAACTAATAAACTGACAAACATAGACCTGAGATCAATTAATCATTTAAATTTATTGAATTACTTTGAATACAATTTGAATAATCTAATTAATTAAAATATTTTCTTATCATGAAAGTTTACAAAACAAACGAAATTAAAAACATAGCCCTGATTGGAAATTCAGGGTCAGGTAAGACCACTTTCGCTGAAGCAATGCTTTTCGAGAGTGGTCTGATAAGACGCCGCGGTACAATAGAAGGAAAAAACACAGTAAGTGATTATTTTCCGGTTGAAAAGGAGTACGAATACTCTGTATTCCCATCTGTAATTTCATATGAATGGAAGGATAAATTGATGAACTTCATTGACTGTCCGGGTTCAGACGATTTTGTTGGTGGTGTTGTTACCGCTCTTAATGTTACAGATTTGGCTTTAATGCTTATTGATGCAGCAGATGGCGTGGAAGTTGGAACTATAAACCAGTTTCGTTATGTTGATGAACTAAAGAAGCCTGCTGTAATACTTGTTAACGGAATGGACCATGAAAAAGCTGATTATGAAAACACATTATCCAGCCTGAAAGAAGTATATGGAAATAAAATTGTTCCTGTTCAATATCCAATTGGTAATGGAGCAGCATTTAATGGCATCATTGATGTTCTGAAACAGAAGTATTACCATTGGGAACCGGGAGCCACTGCACCTGCAGTACTTGAAATACCAGAAAACGAAAAAGAAAGAGCTGCAGAATATTATCAGGTTCTATTGGAAGCTGCAGCAGAAAATGATGAAGGACTGATGGAGAAATTCTTCGATCAGGGAACTTTAACAGAAGAAGAGATGCGTGACGGTATACATAAAGGTATGCTAAATCACAGTTTGTACCCGGTTTTTTGCGCTTCTGCAGAAAAAAATATGGCTGTTCATCGCATAATGAATTTCCTGAGTATGGTTGCTCCATCTCCAGATGATATGCCTGCACCTAAGAACTCAGATGGTGTGGAGGTTGCTCCGGACTCTTCTGCTCCTACAAGTCTGTTTTTCTTTAAAACCACCGTTGAACCTCATATTGGAGAAGTAAGTTACTTCAAGGTTATGTCGGGAGTAGTTAAAGAAGGAGATGATTTTACAAACACAAACCGTCAGTCAAAAGAGAGACTTGCACAGATTTTCACAGTTGCTGGACAAATGCGTAATAAAGCAGAACAGCTTCAAGCAGGAAGCATTGGTGTTGCTGTTAAACTTAAAGATGTACGCACTGGTAATACATTAAATGCTAAAGGATCTGATCATATATTCAACTTTATTAAATATCCGGAACCACGTTATAGAAGAGCTATAAGGGCGCTTAACGAATCGAATTCCGAGAAAATGAATGAAGCTCTGAATCGCATGCGTGAAGAGGATCCAACATGGATTGTAGAAATATCAAAAGAACTTAAACAGACAATTGTATCTGGACAGGGTGAGTTCCACCTTAAAACACTCAAATGGCGTATTGAAAACAATGATAAAATAGAAATTGAATTTCTTGAGCCAAAAATACCATATCGTGAAACTATAACAAAAGCTGCACGTGCTGACTATAGACACAAAAAACAGTCAGGTGGTGCCGGACAGTTTGGTGAAGTTCATCTTATTATTGAACCTTATACAGAAGGTATGCCATTACCTGAAATTTATAAATTCAATGGTCAGGAATTTAAGATTCAGAATAGAGATACACAAGTTATAAATCTTGACTGGGGTGGTAAACTTGTATTTGTAAATAGTATTGTTGGAGGTTCAATTGATGCAAGATTCATGCCTGCAATTTTAAAAGGAATCATGGGTAGAATGGAACAAGGTCCTCTGACAGGATCTTATGCCCGAGATGTCAGAGTAATTGTTTATGATGGTAAAATGCACCCGGTTGACTCAAATGAAATCTCTTTCATGCTTGCAGGTAGAAATGCATTCAGTACTGCCTTTAAAAACGCCTCACCTAAAATACTTGAACCAATATATAATGTAACAGTTTCTGTTCCCGGCGATTATATGGGTGATGTTATGAGTGACCTTCAAGGACGTCGTGCAATTATCATGGGTATGGAAAGTGAAAAGGGATTTGAAAAATTGAATGCTAAGGTTCCTTTAAAGGAGATGAACACCTATTCAACTTCATTAAGTTCTATTACCGGTGGTAGGGGTTCATTCTCAATGAAATTTGCAAGTTATGAGCTTGTTCCTTCAGATGTACAGGAAAAACTTCTTAAAGAGTACGAAGAACAGGAGAAGGAGGATTGATATTTTCATTTTAATGTGGTTATCTTTCTAAGATAAAAGCATTTTAATTTTATAAATAAAACAGGACGGCTCAATTGAGCCGTCCTGTTTATTTAATCAAATACCTCTATAAAAGAGCGTATCTATTTCCGGAATTTAGTTATTGGATATTTTTTCGTCCAGATTCCTTTTCAGAGCTTCCAGGAACTCACGTGTTGTTAACCATTTATCACGTGAAACTTCTGGTCCATGAACAAGCAACGCCAGATCCTTAGTCATTTGTCCCCCTTCTACAGTCTCTATACACACCTTTTCAAGCTTTTCACAAAAATCTATCAGTGGCTCATTGTTATCAAGTTTTCCTCGATGAGACAAGCCCCTCGTCCATGCAAAGATAGATGCAATTGGATTTGTACTTGTTTCCTTACCCTGCTGATGCTGACGATAGTGACGTGTTACAGTACCATGTGCAGCTTCTGCTTCAACAGTTTTACCGTCGGGTGTAATTAAAACAGAAGACATCATCCCTAGAGAGCCGAAACCTTGTGCAACAGTATCTGATTGCACATCTCCATCATAGTTTTTGCAAGCCCATACAAATCCTCCGTTCCATTTCATTGCCGATGCAACCATATCATCAATTAATCGATGTTCGTAGGTAAGTCCGGCCATTTCGAATTTTTCTTTGAATTCATTCTCATAAACCTCTTGAAAAATATCTTTGAAACGTCCATCATAAGCCTTAAGAATTGTATTCTTTGTGGACATATATAATGGATAATTCTCTTTTAGGGCTATTTGAAATGAAGATCTGGCGAAACCATAAATAGATTCATCAGTATTATACATTGCCATTGCAACGCCATCTCCCTTAAAGTCATATACTTCCCAAGTTTTAACTTCACCATTTTCTCCTGTAAAAGTCATAGTGAGCTTACCCCTTCCACTTATTACAGTGTCGGTAGCCCTATACTGATCTCCAAAAGCATGACGCCCAATTATAATTGGCTTTGTCCATCCCTGAACATATCTGGGAATATTTCTGCATATAATTGGTTCCCTGAAAACAGTACCTCCAACAATATTTCGGATTGTACCATTTGGAGACTTCCACATACTTTTTAGTCCAAACTCCTTTACTCTAGCCTCATCTGGAGTGATGGTGGCACACTTAATTCCTACATTATACTTTTTGATAGCCTCAGCAGCATCAATGGTCACTTTATCATCAGTGGCATCACGATGCTGAATACTTAAATCAAAATACTTTATATCTATATCTAAATAGGGTAATATAAGTTCCTCTTTAATAAATGACCAAATAATACGCGTCATTTCATCCCCATCCAGTTCAACAACTGGATTGTCTACTTTTATTTTCTGCATGTTTATTATCTACTTTCTCTCATTTATAGGTATGAAACCCTGTAATTCACGAACATTCTTATAGGCAGGACGAATTAATCTTTTACTGGAGAAGTTCATCTCTTCAATTCGGTGAGCCGACCACCCCACGATACGTGCCATTGCAAAAAGTGGAGTAAATACTTCTGTAGGCAATCCGATTGCATCATATACAAATCCTGAATAAAAATCTACGTTCACACAGACATTAGCCTTAGCATTGGACTTTTTTGACTCTCTGAATACTTCCACTATACGGTTCTCAATAAGTTCCATGAGAGCAAATTCTTTTTCGCGTCCCTTTTCCTTTGCCAGGTCTCTTGCCATCTCTTTCAGCAATCCTGTGCGTGGATCACTTATTGTGTAAACAGCGTGTCCTAAACCATATATTAGACCGGTTTTGTCAAAAGCTTCTTTCCTTAGAATCTTTCTTAAATACTCATCTACCTGATTAGCATCTTCCCAATCTGAGATATTTTTTTTCATATCCTCCAGCATACCCATCACTTTGACATTTGCACCGCCATGAAGCGGACCTTTTAATGATCCAATACCTGCAGCTATTGCAGAATAGGTGTCTGTTTCAGTTGAGCTTGTTACGCGTACAGAGAAAGTAGAGTTATTACCACCACCATGTTCTGCATGCAGAATTAATGCAAGGTCAAGTATTTTTATATCCAGCTCGGTATATTTGTTAGGTCCCTTCATCATAAAGAGGAAGTTCTCAGCTACCGACTTCTCGGGATGTGGAAGACGAACGTGCAAGGATCTACCACGAACATCATGTCTTAATACCTGATAAGCATAAGCGATTATAGTAGGGAACTTTGCAATTAGATTTATGGATTGATGTATAAGATTATTAGGTGATATATCATCGGGATTTTCATCATAGCAATATAATTCAAGAACACTTCTTGCAAGTATATTCATAATGTTTTTCCCTTGAAGAGCAAGAATATTCATTGTTGCCATATGATTCAGAGGCATTGTTTCAGCGATCAGGCTTTTTGTTGCCTCTAACTCTTCCTTTAGAGGAAGACGTCCTGAAAGCAATAGAAAAATTGTCTCCTCGAATCCTAAGCGATTCTCTTTCTGAATACCTGCAACCAGCTCTTCTACATCCAACCCTCTGTAATATAGTTTACCCGGAATAGGTTTGAGTGAACCATCCTCCTGTCGTTCATAACCCACGACATCACCTATGCGTGTTAGGCCGGCAAGAACACCTGAATGATCTTCATTACGTAGTCCACGCTTAACACCCATTTTAGTAAATAGATTTTTATCTATGTTGCTGGTAAACGCAATTGAATCCGAAAGGATCTGTGTTAATTCTTCATTGTTCATATTTTATAAATTCTTTTTGTTTTGATTCTTTTTATTGTCTGCAGGTATTAATTACAGCTCCATTTTTTAACATTGGGAATACCTATTTTGTTTATCGATTCTGAAAAATTAAGTAATAATTATTTTAATATTTAAAGACCTGTTTAACTTATGACTAATTCTCATAAGTTCTCGATAACTTTATTTGAAAACTCGGAAGTAGATAATGGTTTCCCATTTTCCATGAACCTGGCCAGGTCGGGAGTACCATACCCATTCTCAAAAAGCTTTTCAAGTGATGATGTTATAAGCTTTCCTGACTCGCTCCAGCCCAAATGCTCTAGCATCATAACTCCTGACAAAAGCATTGAACATGGATTTGCTACATTTTTTCCAACAATATCAGGAGCTGTTCCATGAGTGGCTTCAAATATTGCATGCCCTGTAAGATAGTTTATATTTGCTCCGGGAGAAATTCCAATACCACCTACCATAGCAGCCAATTGATCTGATATATAGTCACCATTAAGGTTCAGAGTTGCAATAACAGAATATTCTTCAGGTTTTAAAAGAGTATTTTGCAGAAATGCATCAGCAATAACATCCTTTATGAAAACCTTTCCTGTGCTTACTGCTTCATTATACATCTCTACAGCTTTATTTAATCCTTTCTCAAGCTTAATCTGATTAAATCTGTGCTCTGTAAATGTCTGGTCAGGAAACTCACGTTCAGCCAGATCATATCCCCACTTCTTAAATCCTCCTTCTGTAAATTTCATAATATTCCCCTTATGAACCAGCGTTACAGAGGGCAGCCTGTTTTTAATTGCATATTCTATAGATGCGCGAACAAGACGCTCTGTACCCTCACGTGACACAGGCTTTACCCCAAATGATGAACTTTCAGGGAATCGAATCTTATTGACACCCATTTCATTTTTGAGAAAACTCAGGAACTTTTTTGCTTCTGCTGTACCTGCCGCCCACTCAATACCTGCATATATATCTTCTGTATTTTCCCTGAATATTGTTACACTAACCTTTTCAGGATGCAGCAATGGAGTCACCACTCCTTTAAACCATCGAACAGGTCGCAAACAAACATATAGGTCCAGTTCCTGTCTTAAAGCTACATTTAAAGATCTGATACCTTCACCAACAGGAGTAGTTAGCGGACCTTTTATTCCAATCTTGTTTACACGAAAAGCCTCAATAGTTTCATCCGGAAGCCAGGTACCTATTTCATTAAATGCTTTCTCACCTGCAAGAACTTCGATCCATTCTATTTTCCTTTTGTTGCCATAAGACTTTTCAACAGCAGCATCAATTATCTTTTTTACGAAAGGAGTAATCTCTTTACCTATACCATCACCTTCAATATAAGGTATAACCGGATTATCTGCTGCAATAAGTTCATCCACCTCTTTTGATAACTTCATTTAGATTTTATTTCTGATTAGACAACTACTTCATAGCATTTAATGCACTTCCTGCTTTGAACCACTCAACCTGTTGCTCATTGTAAGTGTGTGAAACCTCGAAAGTATCAATTGTTCCATCTGCATGAAGAAGCTGTACAGTCAGGTTTCTGTCAGGAGCAAAATCTTTAAGTCCTAAGATGGATATCTTATCTCTTTCCTGTACTTTATTGTAATCATCATTATTTACAAATGTTAGTGCAAGCATTCCTTGTTTTTTAAGGTTAGTCTCATGTATTCTGGCAAATGATTTTACAAGAATTACCTTAACATTAAGATGTCTTGGCTCCATTGCCGCATGTTCCCTGCTTGATCCTTCGCCATAGTTTTCTTCAGCTACAACAATTGATCCAACTCCACGCGATTTAAATTTACGTGCCAGGGCAGGAACATTTATATATTCGTTGGTTTCTGGGTCCAATACCGCATTAGTCTTATCATTAAAAGCATTAACAGCACCTATAAGCATATTGTCAGAAATATTATCCAGATGACCTCTGAAACGGAGCCATGGACCTGCCATTGATATATGGTCAGTAGTACATTTACCTTTAACTTTTATAAGCAGAGGTAGATTAGTTAAATCCTCTCCATCCCATGCAGGAAACGGTTCAAGCTTCTGAAGACGATTAGAATTTGGGTCGATAGAAATCTGAACTTCACTACCGTTTAAAGCAGGTTCAATGTACCCCGCATCCTTAACTTCATACCCATTTGGTGGCATCTCAAATCCTGTAGGCTCTTTTAGTTTTACCTCCTTACCATACTCATTAATCAGAGTATCAGTCAAAGGGTTAAAACATAAATCACCAGCAATTGTAAGTGCAGCTACAAGTTCAGGTGAAGTAACAAATGCATGCGTATTTGGATTTCCATCATTCCTTTTTGCAAAGTTTCTGTTAAATGAAGTTACTATAGAGTTCTTTCTATCATTAGCATCTTCACGCTTCCATTGTCCGATACATGGACCGCAAGCATTTGCGATAATTGTTGCACCTGCATCTTCGAACACCTGTAAAATACCATCACGTTCAGCAGTATATCGTATCTGTTCAGAACCTGGATTAATTAAGAACTGCGCTTTAACCGGCACATGATCTTCACCTGCCTGCTTAACAATTGAAACAGCCCTGGTAAGGTCCTCATACGATGAGTTTGTACATGATCCAATCAAACCCACTTCCATTTTACGTGGCCAATTGTTCTTTCTGACAGCCTCTCCAAATTCAGATATAGTATATGCCGCATCAGGAGTAAATGGTCCGTTTATATGTGGTTCAAGTTCTGAAAGATTAATCTCAATAAGCTGATCATAATACATTTCTGGATTATCAACTACTTCCTGGTCTGGCTGCAGATGCTCCATAATTTTACGTGCTTCATCAGCAACTTCTTTACGTGAAGTTTGCTCTAAGTAGTCGGCCGACTTATCATCAAAAGGAAATATTGAGGTAGTAGCACCTACTTCAGCTCCCATATTACAGATTGTTCCTTTTCCTGTTGCAGAAAGTGTTTTTGCACCCTCTCCGAAGTATTCTATCACTGCATTTGTTCCACCTTTGACAGTCAAAATACCAGCCACTTTCAGTATTACATCTTTTGGGGCACTCCATCCTGAAAGTTTGCCTGTAAGCTTAACACCAATTATCTTAGGCATTTTCAGTTCCCATGGTAACCCTGCCATTACATCAACAGCATCCGCACCTCCTACACCAATAGCAATCATTCCCAGTCCTCCTGCATTTGGGGTATGTGAATCAGTTCCAATCATCATACCACCCGGAAATGCGTAGTTTTCCAGAACTACCTGATGAATTATACCGGCTCCCGGTTTCCAAAAACCAATTCCGTACTTATTAGATACATCACGAAGGAATTCATACACTTCTCTATTGGTAATATTTGCTGTTTCAAGGTCTGCTTCAGCATTCTTATAGGCCTGTATCAAGTGGTCACAGTGAACTGTGGAAGGAACAGCAACTTTAGTGCGACCAGAATTCATTAACTGTAGTAGTGCCATTTGTGCTGTAGCATCCTGCATTGCTACCCTATCTGGTGCAAAATTCACATAATCACCTGCGCGTTTATAGTTTTTAATTGGAACACCATCAGAAAGATGAGTCAATAAAACTTTCTCTGTTAGAGTTAAAGGTCTCTGCAAAGCTTCTCTTACCTGTTTTATCTTTTCAGGCAGTTGCTCGTATACTTTACGAATAATGTCAATATCAAAAATCATACGGATTAGAGTATTAAAATATTTTAAATAATAAGTTTATCGAGATAATGTTTGACTTTTTAACAAAATAGTATGGGAAAAGTTCGTATGAAAAGAGGGTTATATCATTTAAAAGTACCGCATTGACAGTGTCTATCAAAATGAATCACGGCATTGATTTTTAATAAACCTACATTAACAACCCTAGCACTCATTATGTTCAATAATATTTTTAATAATCACGAAAATAATCTGTAACTTTGCTGTTCAATAAGAAACAGGGTTAAGTAAGGATCTATTTTACTTTACTTCATGATAGAGCACGAAGGAATTATCGAAAAAATCAGCGGAGATCAAATAACCGTTCGAATTATACAAAAGTCGGCATGCAGTGCGTGCCATGCCAAAGGTGCATGTATGGCAGCCGATTCTAAAGAAAAAATCGTTAGCATTTCAGATTCTTCAGGTCGGTTCAACGAAAAAGAACTGGTGATTATTGAAGGAAAGAAATCAATCGGTTACAATGCAATACTATGGGCATTTGTAATACCGCTCATTATTTTAATCTCAATTCTGGTAATTTCATTAAACAATTTAAAGCTTAGTGAAATTGAAGCAGCATTAAGCTCAATAGCTGCACTTATCCCCTATTACTTTATCCTGTATCTGTTAAGGAACAAAATGGCGAATTCGTTTAAATTCAGTATTAAAAAAACAAATTAATAATATGAGTGTATTACTAACTGCCGTTGCAACACTTGGAGCCATAGGCGCAGGAAGCGCTGCGATACTCTACATGGTGGGGCAAAAATTTAAAGTAGAAGAGGATCCTCGCATACAGGAGGTACAGGACTCTTTACCTGCAGCCAACTGTGGTGGTTGTGGTTTTCCCGGATGTGCATCATTTGCTGCTGCATGCGTGAAAGCTGAAACTATGGACAATCTTTATTGTCCTGTTGGAGGTCAAAATACAATGGATCGGGTTGCTGAGATACTAGGAAGAAAAGCACCTGTTACTGTTAAAAAAATAGCTGTCGTAAGATGTAGCGGAACCTGTGAAAGTCGTCCTCGTACAAATATTTATGATGGCGTTTCTAACTGTACAATTGCAGCTGCTCTTTATGGGGGAGATACAGGTTGTTCTTTCGGGTGTCTGGGAATGGGAGACTGTGTTGAGTCATGTACATTTGATGCAATTCACATAAATCCCGAAACCATGCTTCCGGAAGTAGTAGAAGATAAATGTACTGCCTGCGGAGCATGTGTAAAAGCCTGTCCTAAAGATATAATTGAGTTAAGGAAACAAGGACCTAAATCACGCCGTATATATGTAAGCTGTGTGAATGAAGAGAAAGGAGGCGTTGCCAGAAAATCCTGTGAGGTAGCCTGTATAGGCTGTACAAAATGCCAGCAGGTATGTCCTTTTGAGGCAATTACAATTGAAAACAACCTTGCTTATATTATAGATGACAAATGCCGTCTATGCCGCAAATGTGTACCTGTTTGTCCTACAAATTCTATTCTGGAACTCAACTTTCCTCCAAAAAAAGAGAAACCTGGAACACAATTAGAAGAAGCGGTAGCAATCAAATCTTAATCTTTATCTGTAAGAAATAAACTATATGTTAAAAACATTCAGAATTGGCGGTATTCACCCTAAAGAGAATAAGATATCGGCAGGAAAATCAATACAAGAAATTGAAATTCCTGAACAGGTGATTATACCATTATCTCAACACATAGGAGCTCCTTGCCAGCCTATTGTAAAAAAAGGAGATAAAGTAAAAGTAGGAACTCAAATAGGTAAATCGGTAGGATATGTATCAGCAAATATCCACTCACCAGTTTCCGGGACTGTATTAAAAATAGATAAAGCTCTCGACTCCAGCGGATATAGAAGAGATGCAATCTATATTAAAACGGAGGGTGATGAATGGGAAGACTCAATTGATACAAGTAGTAATTTAATAAGAGAATTAAGTTTATCTTCGGAAGAAATACTTGATAAAATATCAAAAGCCGGAATAGTTGGAATGGGTGGTGCAACTTTCCCAACACATGTAAAACTCACACCTCCACCGGGAACAAAACCTGAAATATTAATTGTAAACGGGGTTGAATGTGAGCCTTACCTCACTTCGGATCATGCATTAATGCTTGAAAAAACTGAAGAGATTTTAGTTGGCACAACAATCGTAATGAAGGCATTAAAAGTTAGCAAAGCAATTATTGGAATTGAGAATAACAAAAAAGATGCTATTTCACGATTCAGACAACTGGTCAAATCATATCCCAATATTTCTGTAGAAGCACTTAAAGTACAATATCCCCAGGGTGGTGAAAAACAGCTTATTGATGCTTTAATTGGCAGACAAGTTCCTAGTGGAGCTTTACCAATATCTGTTGGAGCTGTTGTGCAAAATGTTGGAAGTATTTACGCAATATATGAGGCAGTACAAAAAAACAAACCACTTGTAGAACGAGTTGTTACCGTAACAGGTAATGATGTAAAGCAACCGATGAACATATTGTCCAGAATAGGAGTACCACTAAGTAATCTTATTGATAAAGCGGGCGGATTGCCTGAATCAACTGGAAAAATAGTCAGTGGCGGACCAATGATGGGCAAAGCGATTGCAAGTGTAGATATTCCTGTAACTAAAGGTACTTCAGGAATTTTAATAATCCCTACCCTTGAAGCTAAGCGTGAGGCTATGAGAGACTGCATACGCTGTACAAAATGTATTAGTGTATGCCCTATGGGACTCAATCCTACATTACTTATGAATCTTACTGAGTATGAGGTATGGGATCGTGCGGAATCAAATTATATCACTGATTGTATAGAGTGTGGATCATGCAGTTACACTTGTCCTTCACATCGCCCTCTGCTTGATTACATTAAATTGGGTAAAGGCAAAGTAAATACAATTATCAGAGCAAGAAAAAATTAAAGCATATTAATAGTAGGATATGGAAAACAAATTAATTGTCTCGCCATCACCACATGTGCATAGCGGCGACAGTATTGAAAAAAACATGTATCATGTTCTCATTGCGTTGATTCCAGCGTTTTTGATAGCATTATACGTTTTCAGATTAGATGCACTTCTAATCACACTCTTTTCAGTTATATTTTGTGTTGGATTTGAATATCTCATCATGAAATACATCATGAAGAGAAAGCCAACCGTTTTAGATGGCTCAGCTATAATAACAGGCGTATTACTTGCATTTAATGTACCTTCAAACTTGCCTATATGGATTTTGGCAATCGGATGTTTATTCGCCATTGGGGTAGTTAAACTATCGTTTGGAGGGTTAGGTAACAACATTTTTAATCCCGCTATAGCAGGACGTATATTTCTATTGATCTCATTCCCTGCTCAGATGACAACCTGGCCATCAGCAATGGTTAGATCAACAACAGATGCAGTAAGTTCTGCTACAGTTCTAAGCAATATAAAGTATCAACCTGAATTGTTGCCAGCATTACAGGATATGTTTCTTGGTTTTGAAGCTGGTTCTCTTGGAGAGATGAGTGTTGTTGCCATATTAATTGGTCTGATCTATCTTCTCTGGAAAAGGGTTATTACATGGCATATCCCAATTTCGATACTGGCTACTGTGGCATTGTTCACCGGTATTATATATATTTTTAATCCTATTGCCTTATACAATCCTTTAATACATCTCTTTTCTGGTGGTCTTATGCTGGGTGCTGTTTTTATGGCAACCGACTATGTGACATCACCTATGACCAAAAAGGGTATGATTATCTTTGGTTGCGGTATCGGAGTAATAACAGTTGCTATTCGTCTATGGGGAGCATATCCCGAAGGTGTATCATTTGCAATTCTCCTTATGAATGCGTTTACACCATTAATTAATAATTATACATCACCTAAAAGATTCGGGGAGGTAGTAAAAAATGGCTAAATTAAAATCGACTTTTAAGAATATGTTTCTTTCGCTTTTTTTGATCTGTCTTACAGTAGCTATTCTACTTGCACAGGTTAATAAGCTGACAGCTGAACCTATAGCAGCAGCAAAGGCGATGAAATTACAGAACGCAATTGGAGTAGTGGTTCCGGAATTTGACAACAACCCGGTTGAAGAAGCTTATTTAATGGCTGATGGAAGCGGTGATTCACTTCTTGTTTACCCTGCAAAAAAAGGTGATGAAATAGTTGGATACGCTATAAATAGTAATGCATCAGGCTTTGGCGGTGAAATTCAAATTATTGTAGGCTTTGATAATAAAGATAAGATTTTAAACTACGCTATACTGCAACATGCCGAAACACCAGGATTAGGATCAAAAATGGATGTATGGTTTAAAGATTCTGCGAAACCGTCTCAATCAATTATTAACAGAAACCTTTCGGAAGGGTTATTATCTGTTTCAAAAGATGGAGGCGAAATTGATGCTATTACAGCTTCAACTATAACCTCCAGAGCATTTTTAGAAGCAGTAAACAGAGCATATACTGCATATACAAATAGTAATGTAGATACTACTACCGGTGCTACAGATAGTACATGGGATAATGAAAATAATTCTACTGAAGAAGTCGAACTAACAGAGGAGGAAATAAGCAATGAATAAAAACTTTAATGTGCTGCTTAACGGAATAATAAAAGAGAACCCGATAACCGTTCTGCTGCTCGGTATGTGTCCAACTTTGGCAACAACAAGCTCTGCAATAAACGGTATGAGTATGGGTTTGGCTACAATGTTTGTATTAATATGCTCAAATGCAGTTATTTCGATGCTGAAGAATATGATTCCAGATATGGTCAGAATCCCGGCATTTATAGTTGTTATTGCGACATTTGTTACTGTTATCGAGATGATTATGAATGCTTATGTACCAGCATTGGCAGAAAGTCTCGGAATATTTTTACCACTTATAGTAGTAAACTGTATTGTATTAGGAAGGGCTGAATCTTTTGCTGCAAAAAACAGTGTAGTTTCATCAATCTTCGATGGAGCCGGTATGGGTTTGGGATTTACACTTTCACTAACAATATTGGGATCAGTCAGAGAACTTTTAGGTGCCGGTACAATTTTTTCTTTTAATATATATCCTGAACATTTCGGATCACTATTATTTATTCTCGCACCTGGTGCATTTATTGTTCTGGGTTATATGATATCTATTTTCAATAGTATCCAGAGGAAAAGACAAACAAACTAATAATCAATTATTATGGAACTTATAGGAATTATAATAGTAGCAATTTTTGTAAATAACGTAGTATTTGCACAGTTTTTGGGTATATGCCCATTTCTTGGTGTGTCTAAGAAAGTGGATACAGCAATAGGTATGGGAGTGGCTGTAATGTTCGTTTTAACAATTTCAACAATTGTTACTTATCTTATTCAAAAAGGAATTTTGGAGCCATTTAATCTGCAATATCTGCAAACAATATCATTTATACTTGTAATTGCATCATTAGTACAAATGGTTGAAATTGTACTAAAAAAAACATCTCCTGCTCTGTATGAAGCATTGGGGGTATTTCTTCCGCTGATTACTACTAACTGTGTGATTCTGGGTGTTGCTATACTTGTAATACAAAAAGATTTCAACTTGCTTGAATCTGTGATATATGCTGTAGCCACAGCTATTGGTTATGCAATTGCTATTATAATATTCTCAAGTATTCGTGAACAGCTAGCATTAACAAAAGTACCAAAAGCAATGAAAGATATCCCAATTGCTTTAATTACTGCTGGTATAATTGCAATGGCTTTTATGGGATTTTCTGGTATCGATCAGGTATTTTAAACTTTATAAGAAGGTAATAAACAAACTAATTTAAAGCTGTCATAGTTTATTTGACAGCTTTTTTTTATCAAACAGAATAGAAACATAATATTTAATTGAGATATTGTTAAACCATTATTTTGAATTTTTGTCTTAATGTTAAATTAAAGAAGTTCCACTTATTAAAGATTACGGATATGAAAGCAAAAGCATTAAAACACCAGATCACTCTAGCAATACTAACCTTGCTGTTAACATCATGTTTCTCAACAAGAGAAGTATACTCTCAAGGATATGGTGATTACTACGAGGATGAGTATTATTACGCCGATTATGATCGCGTAGGGGTGAATTTCAATGTGTTCTACAATGAACTCAGACCTCATGGCAGATGGATAAATAACGGTCGCTACGGTCGCGTATGGGTTCCTAACGTGGGCAGAAACTTTCATCCGTATGCCACAAATGGTTACTGGGTAATGACAGATTATGGCAATACCTGGGTATCAGATTACTCTTGGGGATGGGCTCCATTCCACTACGGTCGCTGGTACTATGATGACTTTTATGGATGGGCCTGGGTACCCGGATATGAGTGGGCACCTGCCTGGGTAAGCTGGAGAAGTGGAGGTGGATACTATGGCTGGGCACCAATGGGACCCGGGATCAATATAAACATAAATATAAATATCCCTGGAAGCTACTGGACTTTCCTTCCTCACAAATATATGTATCACCGCAATATGAAAAGATATTATAACAGATACAGTCCGGCAATTTATAACAAAACAACTATAATCAACAATACATATATCTATAACGATAATCGTTATTATAGTGGCCCAACAGTCAGAGAATATGAGCAGACAACAGGCAGAAAAGCAACTGTTATGAGATTAGAGAGTACAGATAATCGCTCAGCAAGAAACACAAGAGTTAGTAACAATACAGTAAGCGTTTATCGTCCTGAGAGTGGTGCCAGCAGGAATACTAACAGGACCTCTACCATTAATTCTACAGATAGAAGCTCTTCTACTAACAGAAACTCAACTATTGACTCTAACAACAGAAGCTCTTCTACAAACAGAAATGCAACTGTAAATCCTGCAAACAGAAGTACTACTACAAACAGAAATGCAACTGCCGAACCGGCTAACAGAAATACAACCACTAACAGAAGCTCAACCGCTGAACCGGCTAATAGAAGCACTTCAACTAACAGGAGTTCAACAGTAAATTCTGAAAGTACTAATAACAGTAATAACAATACAAGAGTAAGCCCATCAAGAACTACATCAAGCAATAGAACTTCAACTGCAGGATCTCAAAGTTCAACCAGCAGTAATAGCAGAAGTACTACTGTAAGATCAAGTTCATCATCAACAAATAACAGGAGCAGCTCTTCAGGATCTGGAAATTCAAATAGCAGAAATACAGAAACTAGTAGCAGAAGCTCTTCAGGACGCAGATAATTTTTTCAGAATGTGCTTTCAATTTAAAGGCCGAACAGTTCATTGTTCGGCCTTTTTTAATTCAATTATTCAAGATTATTTACTAGTCTATCCATCGTTTAGTTAATTCTCCATACTCATCAATACGACGATCACGGAAGAATGGCCACCAGCGTCTTACATTCTCTGTTCTTTTTTTATCGATCTCAACAATATGGGTAATCTCATTTTCATCTGCTTTGAATATAAACTCTCCCTGAGGACCGCAAATAAAACTATTACCCCAAAACTGAATACCATTTGTCTGACCTGATGGATCGGTCTCATGACCTGTACGATTTACAGAGATAACCGGAACTCCATTAGCAATTGCATGTCCGCGCTGTACTGTGATCCATGCCTCCAGCTGACGTTGCTTCTCTTCATCACTGTCAGATGACTCCCATCCTATTGCAGTAGGATAAATCAGCACTTCAGCACCCGACAATGCCATCATCCGTGCAGCTTCAGGATACCATTGATCCCAACAAACCAGTACACCTAATCGTCCGACAGAAGTATCAATTGGATTAAAGCCCAAATCACCTGGTGTGAAGTAGAACTTTTCATAATAGGCAGGATCATCCGGAATATGCATTTTACGGTATATTCCTGCAATAGATCCATCCTTTTCCATTACTACAGCAGTATTATGATATAGTCCGGCTGCTCTTTTCTCAAAGAGCGATAAAACAATTACAACACCTAACTCCTTAGCCAACTCACCAAAAGTATCAGTTGAATGACCCGGAATTGTTTCTGCCTGATCAAACACATCAGTATCTTCAGTCTGGCAAAAATAAAGCCCGTTATGAAGCTCTTGCATCACAATCAGCTCTGCACCGCCATTTGCAAGTTGTCTTATTTTCTCTTTTAATTTATGGATATTGTCTGTTATGTCAGCACTGTTTGCCTGTTGAATTATTCCAACCTTCATAATAAATTATATTAAGATGAAATTTCTAATTATATACCTTAATAGTCAACATTAAAACTACACTCATTGTTTTCACGTAGCTCACAGATTAAAAACTATAGTATATATGTTTATAAAAAACCCTCCGGAAACTGCATTGTCAAGCAATGAAGAGACCCATGCTGCTTTATAAACGGACGGCTATCAATACCAACAATATCACGATCAGGGAACACTTGTTGCAATAACTCTATAGCAACCTGATCTTTGGATGAACCGTATATAGGGACCAAAACAGCTTCATTTAAAATTATAAAGTTGGCATATGTGGCAGGTAAACGTCCACTGTCTCCATATAAAGCATCAGCCATAGGCATTGCAACAAGATTATACTTTTCACCTGTAAGAGTAACAAATGATTTGAGTTCATCCTCCATTGCTTTAAGTTCAGTATAATGCTCATCTGTAACATCTTCACATTTTACATAGGCAATAGTATTCTCATTACAAAAACGCGCAAGAGTATCAACATGACTATCTGTATCGTCACCCGCAAGATATCCATGATTTAGCCACAAGATTCTTTCAGCACCGAGAGTTTTTTTAAGATAATCCTCAATCTGATCCTTAGACATAGGCTGATTGCGATTTGGAGCTAAAAGGCATTGTGAAGTTGTTAATATTGTACCTTTACCGTCAGATTCAATCGATCCACCCTCCAGTATAAAGTTTAGGTTATTCTGATAACTTACTGACTCATTAAACAATGAATTCTCAAATAATCTGCTCGTAATCTGATTATCAAAGTTTGATGCAAACTTTAGCCCCCAGCCATTAAATCCAAAATCAAGCAATACTGGTTTACCTTCAACAAATACTGAAATTGCTCCATGATCACGTGCCCATGTATCATTGCTATCAACCTCAGTATAGATTAAATTTGCCAGTTCATCTTCTGTAAAATGATCTTTTATATTATATCCACGAGGAATAACAATCAGAAGCTTTTCTCTCTTTAGAATTTCTTTTGATAACGTGATATAGCTTAAAGTCACCTCTTCAAGGACATCAGCCCAGTCGGTACCTGAGTGAGGCCATGTGATCTGTATACAACTTTGAGGTGACCACTCAGCCGGATAATAAATCTGAAGCATGCTATTACCCCTCCATATTACCACGAACGATACCGCGGCTGGACAAACGAATAAAGTCCAAAATCATCTTTCGTTCTTCACTTTCTGGAATTTCACTGTCAATTTTGTCAGTTGCCTGGGATACATTTAAGCCTGACTGATAAATAAATCTGTACATCTCCTGTATAGAATTGATTTTTTCGCTGGTATAACCTCTACGTCGAAGACCTACAACATTTAATCCAACATATACAATCGGCTCTCTTCCAACCATGACAAATGGCGGAATATCTTTAGATATTTTTGATCCCCCCTGAATCATAGTATGTGCCCCGATTCGAGAGAACTGATGAACAAGAGTGCCTCCGCTAAGAATTGCATAATCATCAATTTCTACTTCACCGGCCAGTTGGGTAGAGTTGCCAATAATAATATTATTCTGTAGGACACAATCGTGTGCCACATGACTATATGCCATTAGAAGACAATCTTTTCCAACCTTGGTAAAACCTTTGGATGCTGTACCTCTGTTAACAGTTGCACACTCCCTTACAGTAGTGTTATCTCCAATTTCAGCAGTTGTATCTTCACCCTGGAACTTTAAATCTTGTGGTATACCTGCAATAGTAGCATGTGGGAATATTGTACAGTTTTTACCTATTCTTGAACCATATAGCACTGTTGCATGAGACATTATTCGTGTTCCATCACCTATCTCAGTGTTTTGATCTACAAATGCAAATGCTTCTACGACAACATTGTCTCCTAGTTTGGCTTCCGGATGTACAAATGCCAAATTCGAAATACTATTCATAAATATGGAAATTTTTTATTACTTATTTTTCACTATCTGAGCTGTAAAATCAGCCTCCGATATAACTTTATCTCCAATGAAAGCAAGACCTCGCATGGTTGCGATTCCTCTTCTTACCTCACTTGACAGCTCTACACGGAAAATTAAAGTATCTCCGGGAACTACCTTATGTCTGAATTTGACATTGTCTATTTTTAGAAAGTATGTAGAGTATCTTTCCGGTTCGTCTAACTTAGAAAGAACAAGCAATCCACCTGTTTGAGCCATTGCCTCAACCTGCAGCACTCCCGGCATAACCGGTTCCTGTGGAAAATGACCTGTAAAAAATGGCTCATTACTTGTGATATTCTTAACACCTACAATAAATTTATCTGTAACCTGTATGATTTTATCAACCATCAGGAATGGATATCTGTGCGGAAGCAACTCCCTGATTTTGATATTATCCATAACCGGCTCGGCATTGGGATCATAGATAGGAGGCTGAACCTCATTAAGTTTTATATCTTTTCTGATAAGCCTGGCCAGCTGATTATTTATTTTATGTCCAGGGCGATATGCAATCAGACGTCCCATAATAGGTTTACCAATCAATGCCATATCTCCTATGATATCCAGCAGCTTATGACGTGCTGGTTCATTCGGGAATACTAACTCTCTGGTATTAAGATAGCCAAGCTCCTTAGCATCCTGACGAGGCACATTAAGTTCATCTGCAATTACATCAAGTTCGTTTTGAGGGAGCTCTCGTTCGTAAATTACAATAGCGTTATCAAGGTTGCCTCCTTTAATAAGACCAGCTTCACGTAATTTTTGTATTTCCCTTACAAAAACAAATGTGCGTGAAGGTGCAATATCTGTTTCAAAGTCGGTCACATTATCCATTGTTGCCGACTGATTAGGGATATATTGTGAGTCGAACTCAATGAATGAGTTGATACAGAAAGAATCATCCGGTAAAAGTGTCAGCTTTGAACCTGTTTCAGGGTCAGACACTTCAATCTTTTTTCTGACGATATAGTAATCTTTATCCTTTTCCTGTTCAACTATGCCAGCTTTTTTAATTGCTTTAACATATTCAATTGAGCTGCCATCAAGGATCGGAAATTCAGATGCATTTACCTCGATGAGGCAATTATCAATTCCTAAGGCATATAATGCAGCCATACCATGCTCAATAGTACTGACAGTAACATTGTTCTTACCTATGACAGTACCTCTCTGGGTATTTATAACATTTTCTGCTAATGCCTCTATTATTGGTTGATCTTCAAGATCAATTCTCTTTATCTTAACACCATGGTCTTCCGGTGCAGGGTTGAAAGTGACTACAATATCTAAACCTGTATGTAATCCTATACCCTTCAGGGTGAAGCTGTTTTGTAATGTTTGTTGTCTCACAATCTTTAAAATATTTTTTTCACAATACGGCAATATCTGTGCAAATATACAACCAAATGCACAAATTACCGCTACAATATTTGAAATGTTTATAAATCAGACTTAAAACGATTGTTTAGTCGATCTGTTGTAACCTGTTTTTCAGTTCTGCCACCTCTTTTTCAAGCGCATTGAGCTGCTTGTACATATCCGGAAGTTTGGGAATGATGATACTGGATTTAAAAAAGTTCTTAACAGGAAAAGCCGGAGATCCCATTATTTCAGAACCCTCTTTGGTGTTGCTTATAATACCTGACTGAGCACCTATCTGACTATTTTTACCAATGGTAATATGTCCACCTATACCAACCTGTCCGCCTAAAACAGAATTCTCTCCAATTTTTGCTGATCCTGCAATTCCGACCTGAGCTGCCATTGCAGTATTTTCTCCGATCTCGCAGTTATGAGCAATCTGAATCAGGTTATCAAGCTTGACACCACGATGTATTACTGTAGAACCCATAACCGCTCTGTCTATTGTTGTATTTGCACCAATCTCAACATCATCCTCTATCAGCACATTACCCATCTGTGGAATTTTATGATAAACATATTCCTCTTTGCTATATCCAAATCCGTCTGCTCCAATAACTGCTCCTGAGTGAATAATACAGTTATCCCCGATAACACAATCGTGATAAATTCTTACTCCTGGATACAGAATGCAGTTTTTTCCTATCTTCACACCATCTCCTATATAAACCTGAGGATAAACTTTGCAATTATCTCCTACTACTACCTTTTCTCCTATATATGCAAATGCACCTATATAAACTTCCTCGCCAATTTCAGCTGTTTCTGAAACAAAACTCATGCTTTCAGTTCCACTCTTTTGAGGTGTGCTTTTATTAACCAACTCCATTAGAGAAGCCAGGGCTGTATATGCATTCTTAACTTTGATAAGAGTTGCCTGAATTGGCTTTTCGGACACAAAATCTTCATTTACCAATACAATATCAGCCTTTGTTGTATAGATATATGAAGTATACTTTGGATTAGCAAGAAACGAAATTGTACCTGGCTTGCCCTCTTCTATCTTTGAAAAATTTGAAACGGAAACATCCTGATTACCTATTACTTCTCCTTTGAGATAATCGGCTATTTGTTTTGCTGTATAAGCCATTTGAAGATATATTTTAATGAGACTGCCCGGAATAGGGATAAGAATAATAAAGAACGAGCATTCTCCTAATTTATAATTATAAAATGCAAATTAACAACTTATTTTTCAACAAACCTTCAAATTGATTCATAATATATTTAAACAGAAAATTTCAAATTTCATCTGTCATATTAAAGCTAAAGATTAGATTTTTGGTAAAACGAATAGATTTAACACTTACTTTAGTCTTACTTGCTTCTTATTTCGCTCTTATAAACTCCTTTTGTGCAAGGGTTACAAGAGAGACATATAGATATATCTATACACCAATATAAATACAAATTTTCATTTCAAATATTATAGAATGAGATGAGATTAGAATTTAACATGTCAATACCTATAAACCGGAAATTTATAGTGGATAACTTGATTTGTGAAATTAAAAACAAATTGGTAATTTTGCACACACTTTTTCGGGATGTAGCTCAGTCCGGTTTAGAGTACGCGTCTGGGGGGCGTGGGGTCGGAAGTTCGAATCTTCTCATCCCGACAAGTAAAATTAAAGCAGTTACCTAAAAAGGTAACTGTTTTTTTTGTGTCACGTAAGTAAAAATAAAAGACTACCGGTTAAGTATTTTCTTGCACCGATAGTCTTTTTATTAATGAATTAAATCAAGTAAGCCTATAACTTAGAAAAATCAGCATTTATCATACTTCCTGTTTCCTTAAGTGCCTTATGAAATGCAAAGCAGGCATAGAGATCCTGTGGTATATGTCCCTTTACTCCACGATTTAGATAATCATGCAGAAGTGGACGATAATCAGGATGTGCGCATTTTTCAATTATTTCTTCTGCTCTATTTCTTGGTCCTTTTCCTCTTAGGTCGGCAACTCCGTATTCAGATACAATAATCTTTACAGAGTGTTCGTTGTGATCTTCATGAGTGACCTTTGGAACTATGCAGCTGATTGTTCCGTTCTTCGCTGTTGATGGAGTAAGGAAGATTGAAAGATATGAATTACGGGTAAAATCGCCCGATCCTCCAATACCATTCATCATCTTTGTACCATTAACATGCGTTGAATTTACATTTCCAAAAATATCAACCTCGATAGCTGTATTTAGTGCAATTATTCCTAATCTGCGTGCCAGTCCCGGGTTATTTGAAATCTCTGATGGTCTGAGGACAAGTTTATTTTTGAAGAATGAAAGATCTTCATAAAACTTATGTAATACCTCATTACTTACAGTTAGTGAGCAACCACTTGCAAATGAAATATTCCCCTGCTGCATCATATCAATAACAGCATCCTGAATCACCTCAGTATAGACTTCGAAGCGAGGTATGGCAGGATTACTTCCCATTGAAGCCAGAACAGCGTTAGCAATATTTCCAACACCCGACTGAATTGGCAGGAAATGTGCTGGAATTCGTCCAGCTTTTAATTCTGATACAAAAAATTCTGCTACATTATTACCGATTCGTGCTGTAACATCATCAACCGGTGCAAATCCGCCACCTTCACCATCCTTATTGGTTTCAACTACATAAATTTTAGCTGGATCAACTTTCACATATTCCAGACCTACCCTATTTTGTACTTCATAAATAGGGATTTCGCGACGTTTTGGAGGATCTTGCAATTCATACATATCATGAATTCCGCGAAGCTTTGTAGGTACACTTTTGTTAAGCTCAACGATTACAATATCTGCCAGTCGACAAATGGTTGGTGTGATACCAACTCCGGTTGTGGGAACAATTTCGCCACTTTCTGTTACATCGCATGCTTCTACAACTGCTACATTTATTTTACCCAGAAACCCATAACGAATTTCCTGAGCCAGTTGAGAAAGATGAAGGTCGAAAAAATCGAATTCTCCATTGTTTAGTGCTACCCTCATATCCTTGTTAGTCTGATACGGAGTGCGAAATTTAATTGCTTTGGCACGTGTTAATGAGCCATCGATAGAATCACCCGTTGAAGCACCTGTAAATACACCAATTTTGAAAGAATTGCCTTTTGCGTGCTCTTCTTCAGCTAGCTTGGCTATTGCAACAGGTACAACTTTTGGGCAACCTGCATGAGTAAAACCGCTGAATCCGACATTATCATTATGTTTAACTAGTGATGCCGCCTCTTCAGCGCTAATAAATTTTAAAGCCATAAGAATATATTTGTTTACTATTAAATTGTTTCTATGATTTACAAATATTTTTGAGGATCTCTGTTTAATATTTCTTTTTTAGTATCTCACTGTAAATAAATCCCTTTTTTAACTCCTCTGTTCGGTTAACTCCAATTAGATCCTCAACAATTGGATGAGTGCCATATTTAGTCTCACCTGTTGACTCCTGTATAACTTCCATTTCAGAATCGGAATCATATAAACCTGGAATATCCGCAACCTGTTCATATAACGAATCCGCTTCATTTCTAAAAATTGAACTTCCTAAAGAAGACTCTTTCTTAAAATCAGTGGCTAGATCCATAGAGGATTGGAACACATTTTTACTGCCACTCTGTTTCACTCTTCTCTCTTTTTGCAATTCAAACCTCTTGACCTGATCTTCTGTTAAGAAAGGTGGTGGTGATTGTGTTATTTCTCTATCCTCAGGTTGGAAGTCTGTTTTTGGATTTGGTTTCTGTTGCTGATTTTGCTGTTCCTTTTTCTTCCTGGAATCATTAAAAAATCCCAATATCATAAAAAGTAACAGAAGGATTATATAAATAAGGTCGCCTATTTCCATAATTTGA
>NZ_JAQVHI010000030.1:17039-26315 GCF_028696275.1 Lascolabacillus sp. | reverse complement strand
TACAGGCAAAGGTGAATCATCTTTCTTCATTTTCCCTGATGGAACAACTATGCTGGTTGATGCCGGTTCCTCTTCGCGTGTAAGACCACCAAGACCAAATCCACGGCCAAACGCAAGCAGGATGCCGGGAGAATGGATATCCAGATATATTCTTCAAATGATGGAAGGACAACAGGTAAAGAAAATTGATTACATACTTCTAACCCATTTTCATAGCGACCATATGGGAGATCTTCAGTATCCCGGGGTAACAGACTCTGAAAATGGACCATACAAAGTGACAGGAATCACCCAAGTTGGTGATCTTGTTAAATTTTCAAAGATAGTAGACCGTGGGTGGGATTTTCTTACTCCTAAAGATGATTACTTTGAAAACTACAGGAATTTTGTAGATTGGCAGGTACAGAATAATGGAATAGTATATGAAAAATTGCGTGTTGGTTACAATGACCAGCTGACTATGGTAAACAGACCTGACAAATACAATAATTTTGAGATACGTAATATAGCAGCAAACGGTGTTATTTGGACAGGATTTTCTACAAATGTCAGAAATCATTTTCCATCACTTGAGAGTTTGACACCGCAGGAATATCCTTCTGAGAATATAAACAGCATTGCTTTCAGGCTATCTTATGGAAGGTTCGACTATTTCAATGGGGGAGATATCTCTACAGCAGAACCTTATGACTGGAGGGATATAGAAACTCCTATAGGTTTGGTTACAGGTCCTGTTGATGTCTGTATCGCAAACCATCATGCATATCTTAATGCAATGGGAGATTCTTTCCTGAAGGCTACCCGCCCCAGGGTTCATATTATCCAGGCCTCCTGTCCAACTCACCCTTCATCAAATGCACTATTAGGGATGTTGTCAACAGAGTTATATCCTGGTCCCCGCGATGTTTTTGCAACATATATTATGGATGAAGCACAGGTAGTGATTGGTCCTACAATTGACAAGCTGAAAAGTCAGCGGGGACATATTGTAGTAAGGGTAAGTCCGGGTGGCGATACCTACATGATATATATATTGGATGACTCATCTGAAGAGTACAAGGTTATAGCAGTTCATGGACCGTATAACTCCAATTGAAAGGTATTTATTTCACCTTCTTAACTATCAGCTTATTTATTTTCCTCGATCTTCTTTTCTGAATTACCTCATATACAATTGGAATTATATAAATATTAAGCAAAGTGGAAGTAATTAATCCACCCAAAACAACTACAGCCATAGGACTCTGTATTTCATTGCCCGGCTTATCTCCTTGAAATACAAGTGGTATAAGAGCCAAGGCAGAAGTTATTGCAGTCATAAGGATAGGATTTAGTCTGTCAGCTGAACCTTTTAATACTGTGTCGTGCAGATTTTCACCATCCTGCCTCATATGCTCATATCGGGAAACGAGCAGAATCCCATTGCGGGTTGCAATTCCAAAAAGTGTTATAAATCCTATGATTGAGGGAATGCTTACGGTACCTGACGTTAACAATAGCGCAAAAACGCCACCAATAAGGGCAAGAGGCAGATTAATTAAAATGATGCCTGAAAGTGTCAGATCCTTGAATTCACCAAACAATAACAGGAATATAACCAAAATTGCAAGTGTTGAGGTTATGAAAAGTGTACGCGATGCCTTTGATGCATTCTCAAACTGTCCCCCGTACTCTATTCTGTAACCTTCAGGTAGTGTAATCTCACTGTTTATCCTGTTTCTGATCATATTAACTGCACCATTCAGGTCATATCCTGATGAAACATTTGCCGAAACAACTATCTTACGCTGCACATTCTCGCGACTAATACTGTTTGGTCCTCCAACAGATACAATCTCGGCAACCTCTTCAATTGGTACTTTTCCGCCAAAACCTGTATCAATAAGTGCAGATTTTACCTGCTCTATATTAGTTGTATAATTGTCGTTGAGCTTGATTACCAGATCAAAGCTTCGCTCTCCCTCGTAAATATCGGCAAGTTTCTCACCGGGGAAAGCAAGATTTATGAATCGGTTGAAATCATCTATCGTTATTCCATATTTTGCCAGCATAAGCCGGTTGGCTCTTAACTGCAGCTGAGGAACCTCTGTTTGTTGTTCAACTGCCACATCCACAACACCTTCAATTTCCTGAATTGAATTCTTTATCTGATTGCCCATCATGAATAGTGAGCTAAGATCGGATCCAAAAATCTTTATCGCGATATTTGCCTGAGTACCTGACAGCATGTGGTCAATTCTATGTCCCAGGGGCTGACCAACAGATGTTACTACTCCAGGAATGTTAGCAAGTCTGGAGCGAACATCTGCTAAAAAATCTTTCCTGCTTCTATCTATCAGGTCAAAGTTAACCTCAATCTCAGCACTGTTTGCCGACTGTGCATGTTCGTCAAGCTCACCGCGACCTGTTCTCCTGGCTGTGCTGGTAACTTCTGGAATATCGAGCAGTTCTGATTCTATCAGATTGCCAAGTTTATTGTTTTCATCCAGAGAAATTCCAGGTTTGGTAACTGCAGTAATTACCAGCGAGCCCTCATTAAATTCCGGGAGGAAGCTCTGTCCAAGTGTGAAGAATAAACCTAAAGCTATAATAAACAGTGCAAATGCTGGATAAAGTACCTTTCTTTTATTATTCAGTGCAATGGAGAGAGTTCTTTTATATGCCGATGATAATCTGCGGGTAAGCCAGTTGTCTTTCTGTTTTTTCTCGAGATATTTTTCATTTGTCAACAGTAACCTGCACATCAATGGCGTCACGGTCATAGCTATAATGAGAGACATCGTGAGAGAAACTATATATGCAATGCCAAGTGGTTTCAGCATTCGGCCCTCCATTCCTGAAAGGAAGAATAGCGGTACAAATGATGCAATAATTATAAATGTTGCATTGAGTATGGAAGCACGAATCTCTACTGATGCGTTAAAAACCACATCAAGCACAGGTTTGCGTTCAGTTTCAGGCAATCTATAATTCTGACGCAATCGTTTATACACATTCTCCACATCGATTACTGCATCATCCACCAGAGAACCAATTGCTATAGCCATTCCACCAAGTGTCATAGTGTTGATGTTCATTCCCAAATAGTGAAGTACAATTATGGTTCCCAGAAGCGATAATGGAATAGCAACAACAGATATTATTGTAGTTCTACCACTTCCAAGGAAGAGGAAGAGTACAATTATCACAAACAGCGCACCCTCTAAAAGCGCTTTGCCCACATTGTTTACCGAAGCTTCAATAAAATCAGCCTGACGGAAAATCTCACTGTCCATCTTCACATCTGCAGGGAATGTTTTTCTTATCTCTTCTAGATTCCGCTCAATATTTTCAGTAACCGCAAGAGTATTTATATGAGGTTGTTTTGATACTGATATTATTACTGCAGGCTTGCCATTCATAGATGCATGTCCCATCTTTACAGCACTTCCAATTTTCAGTTCAGCAACATCAGATAGCAAAATGGGACTACCATTCACAGTCTTAATATAAGTGTTTTTCAACTCATCTATACTGTTTGTGCGGGCTATACCTCTTAAAGCATACTCATTGCCATAATCCCTCAGAACCCCACCGTTTGAGTTGCTGCTCATTGAAGCACCGGCTTTAGTGAGTTCTTCCATTGTAACACCATACAAATTCATCAGTTGAGGATCTGCAAGTATCTGATATTGTTTGTAATCACCTCCAATAATGGTAACCTGCGAAACACCACCTGTTGCCAGGATAGCAGGCTTAACAACCCACTCGGCTAGTGTGCGCAGTTCCATTTGCGAAGTGCTGTCGCTCTGCATACCTATAAAAAGTATCTCACCCATAACACTAGATTGAGGAGCAAGAACCGGGATTACACCTTCAGGCAAAACATCTCCAAGTGTTACAAGCTTCTCACTCACTACCTGTCGCGTTTTATATATATCAGCACCCCAGTCGAACTCCACCCATACAAATGATGAACCCTGTGCTGATGTTGATCTTACTCGCCTTACATCAGTAGCGCCATTCATTGCTGTCTCTATATGAAAGGTAACCAGACGTTCCACCTCTTCGGCCGACATACCCTGAGCATCGGTCATAACCACAACGGTAGGGGCAGTGAGATCAGGAAATACATCAACCTCCATATCCTGAGAAATATATAGTCCCCCAACTATAAGCAGAATTGCTGCAAGCAGAATAAAGAGCCTGTTATTAAGAGAGAAGTGTATAATTTTATTTAGCATAGCTTACTTCCTTAATATTAATGAACATGACCCGAATGGACATCGATTGCACCTGCCGATTGTGATAATTTCACCAATACAGCACCTTTGGCTATTACTCTTTCTCCTGCCAAAACTCCCTCTTTGATTTCTGTTCTTCTACCATCATTAACACCAATCAAAACGGGGCGCTTCTCAAACAATTCCGGTGTCTGTTGAACAAAAACGAAGTAATTACCCATCTCCTCCACAATTGATTCGTTAGGTACAGTTATCACGCTCATATTCCCATCTGTTTTCAGATAGAGATCAACCATACTGCCAGGTAGCAAATCTTCCCCTTTATCAAGCTGAATGGTTAACGTAATAAGTGGATTATTGAGATCAACCGATCTGCTATATAGTATGTTACCTGCAGCAATTTTATCAAGTGAGAATATCTTATCACTATTTAATATCCTGAAGTTCGCAGAATTGATATTATCAAGCTGGTCATAATATCTAGACTGTAATTCAGTTTGAATGATAAGTCTGTTATTCCTCGATATTGTCATAACAGGTTCACCTGCATTCACAAACTGACCATTCTTTACCAGTAGTTCATTTATGTATCCCGAAATAGGGGAGGAGACTTGCTGACTGCCAGCTTTGAAGTTTCTACTAAGGTTATTGTAATTCGCTTCTGCACGTTTAAACTCAGCCATGGCCTGATTCAGCTCACTTTCCGAAGCGATACGTTCTGCAGCCAGTAACTCTTTTCTTTCATATTCTGCTTTTGCTCTATTGTACTCACTTTCAGCTTCAGCAATGCGAACAGAGAGGTTATTTTCAGCCATTGAACTACCATCTATTGTAAAAAGTGATTGTCCCGAATTCACTTGAGTCCCGGCAAACAGGCTGCTTCCCGTAAACTGAATTACACCTCCCATTGAGGAAGAGACTACATGTACATTTTCCGGTCTATTTCTTATTTGACCTGCTGAACGGATAATTTGACCAATGGTCTCCTCTTTAACCAACTCTGTTGAGAAATCTATTTTCCAGCTCTGCTCCTTCGAAAAGTTTACACTGTTTCCACTGGCAGCAATGTTTTCTCCTTCTGAGTGTGCTTCAGCATGTTCATGCTCCGCCTCGTGAATATCAGCATGTACCTCAACAGGCTCCATAGACACCACTGTTGTTGTACCATCCGATTCAATCTCAAAGGAGAGTATGCCTGTTCCAGCTTCTGCCGGTATAATTTCAAACTCATATATTCCTTCATGAGTTGGACTTTCAAGTGTTTGTGATACTGTTTCACTTCCCATGTTTAGTTTCACAGTCACCCTCCCTTGATTCATCGGTTTAAAATCCTCCAGGAAGGTTATATGTGCCATAACATGCGCCTCTTCACCGGCAATAAGAGGTGAGGCAGTCACATACACCTCAAATTCAGGTGTGTATGATGTCAGATGGAGATACTCATTCACGTGATGAATATGAACATGTTCATGACTGTTGTTCCCGCAGCCAATAAATGAAGCCACGAAAATTGATATAATAATAAAAATATAATATGTTTTCATTTTGGTTTGTTTACTCAGTTTATCCTATACTTCATTCAAGTACCTCCTCTAAAAAAGAAGCTGTATAAAGAAGTTTGATAATTAAATTGGATAAATCAGCAAACAGGGGGTGCTCTCAATCCCTGAGAGTCAGGCAGATAGTCGGTATAATCCGGGATGGTAAAAGTGTCGTAAAACTCAGATTGAAAATCTTCTATAAGTGTGTGATACTCATCAACTGCTGAAAAAAGCAACAGGAGCGGAGTAAGATCATTTACTTCAACTGTTAACTCTTCTCTTGAGTCGTCGCCACCTTTAAGAACAATATTAGCATCTGTACAATTCTTACTGTTATCCTGACAATCCCTGTCAGAGTTATCACAGTGATTTGAATCGCACTGGTTATGATCATGAGGTGTACAGTTTGATTTATGAATGCTTAATAAAACAATTGTGGAGTCGTCGTGATGATGATGAGGTATAACAGTATGAGCAAGCAGTATAAAGCCTGCAAAAATTAAAAAAAATGGTGCTATTTTTTTAATGAATCTCATCTTTTGCTTCTCACTCTTCAATTCTTACATATTATGATTCAGAATTATACTCCACAAAGTTATAGTATTTACTTATAAACTACAATATTAATAAAATATGTTTACAGATGTCTTGTTTTTATTGCAATTTTTCAGGTAATAAAAAAACAGGAGGAGAAAATTATATTTCTCCTCCTGCCCGATCTTTTTTAAATTTTCAGTGTACAGCTATTATAACTCTGACTTATCATCTTCTTCGGTTGGAACTATAAGTTTGTATCCTTTACCATGAATGTTGATAATTTCAATATTGGGTTCAGGTTTCAGCAACTTGCGCAGTTTAGTGATATAAACATCCATACTGCGGGCATTGAAATATGTATCCTCTTCCCATATCTGCTTCAGAGCGTGGTTTCTTTCGAGTATATCATTTGCATGAGCGCAAAGAAGTGAAAGTAGCTCAGACTCTTTTGTAGTAAGTTTAGTCTGAATGTCACCAATAGTCAGAATCTGTTTCTGAGTATCAAACATCATTGAACCAAAGCTGTATACCTGCTGTTCTTTGCTCTTCTTGCCTTTAACACGACGGATAATCGCTTCAATACGAAGAACAAGTTCTTCCATACTGAAAGGTTTGGTAATATAGTCATCAGCTCCTGCTTTGAAGCCTTCCAGTACATCCCCTTTCATATTTTTAGCAGTAAGGAAAATCACTGGAATCTCAGAGTTGATTTGTCTAATTTCCTTAACCAATGTTACACCATCTTTTTTTGGCATCATCACGTCAACAATGCACAGGTCGTATTTTGTTTTTACAAACCCTTTGAAACCGGCTTCCCCATCAGGGAACAGGTCGGTATCAAACCCTTTAGCCTGGAGATACTCTCTCAACAGCATGCCAAGATTTTCATCATCTTCGCATAAAAAAATCTTCAATTTTTCTTCCATATCATTTTTGTGTTATTACGGGTAAACTTATTATAAATTTTGTTCCTTTACCTAGATCACTATCAGCACGTATAGTGCCATTCAGATCTGTTACTATTTTCTTTACATAGGCCAATCCCAGTCCAAATCCCTTCACATCGTGCCTGTTGCCTGTATGTACACGATAGAATCTCTCGAATACTTTTTTAGCATCCTCCTTTTTCATTCCAATTCCATTATCCTCAATCGAGATAATGATTTTATTTCCTTCATTACGTGTGCGAATCATCAATTCCGGCGGCACATCTCTCTTGCGATATTTCAGTGCATTATCCAGAATATTAAAAAGCACGTTTGTAAAGTGCATTTCATCCACATATATTGTAGATCTCTCAGCCTGAAGATCAATATCAAGTGTACCTTCAAGTTTTTCCACCTTCAAAACATGCGTATTGGCAACACTCGCCACCAGATCGTTTGCATCTAACTCTTTCATCTTTAGTTTGGTCTTCTGCTGATCAAACAGTGACATATGCAATACCTTTTCTACCTGGAGGCTCAAACGCTTGGTCTCATCATTAATCACGCCGGTTACATGTTTAAACACTTCCGGTGATTTCAGAATAGACTCATCCTTAAGCATCTGTGATGCCAGTGAAATTGTTGATACAGGAGTTTTTAACTCATGCGTCATGTTATTAATAAAATCATTTTTCATTTCAGACAAACGCTTTTGCCTGAATAACGATACCATTGTAAAAATAAACGTTATCAAAAGGATAAACGTGAAAATCAGAGATGGTATGAAGAATGAAAGTTCGCTATAAACATAATTTCTTTTTGTAGGGAAATATACCCTCAAAGTATTAAGCTTTGCCGATGAATCGTAGGGAAACAGTGTCTGAGTATATATCGCACTTCTGTCTCTGTTCGAAAAGCCCGGTGATGAATAAACCACTTCGTTGTTGAAATTCACTACCTGAAAACTGAACGGCTCATTCAATCCATTATAGGATAGCTCTAACCTGATGTTTTGCTCCAATCGGTTGAAGTCAACCCTGTTCTCAATAGGCTCATTGCTGGCACGATTCATTATCTTAAAGATAACTTCATCCAAAAGCGATCGTTCATGCAGATAACGTTTCGATAGTATTTGCTGCATTTCATACTGCGTCTTGGAGATTGTACTGGCATTCTGCCGAGGTGTAATAAATACCCTCTCCTGATCCTCTTCCGGACGTAACGATAGTTGCGGTCTGTTCGATTCAAGTTCCTGTCCACCAACATCAGCCTGCTCACCGGCAGTAACTGACTGCTCGTTTGTGATGCCTTCTGTATTGCCCGACTGGCTATACTGCTGTGTATATCTGTTTTCCGACTCAATCATATCCTGTTCCAGGTAGTATAGTGTCTGGTCCTGTTCAAGGTCCCTCATCACATTATACAAGCTTCTGTTGACCTGTTCGTCAAACTGCTGGGTACGGATATTCATGCTTGTCCGCATATATCTCACCTGCAGAAACAGCAAAGCAAAGAAAGCGGTAAACATCACTACGGCAAGCAACCAAATAGTCGATTTTTTCATACTTATTTTTACTTACCTCCGTTTTTATTACAATTTTAATTTCAAAGATCGTCTTTATTAATCAATAATTTAACAAATAAACGACTTTTTTGTTTAACATATCATCTTAAAATTGAAAAAATGAGTGAAAAAACCGATGTTTCAACAATAATTAAGAAAAAAAGGCCTATTATAGTTTTAAATTATGTTTTGTTAAAATGGGATTTTAAGTTTATTGTTATTAAAATTCATTTCAAGCATTCTTCTAAAAACAACAAGGTATGGTTCCATGCCCTTTTTGCCATAACTTCGTCATATTCCTGCGATTCAGGATTAGTGAAAGTGTGACCTGTGTTTGCATATATAATAATCTGCCAGTCGGCATTACCCTCCTTAAGCTCTTTCACCAGATTGTCAAAATCTTCCTCAGACACACTCTTGTCTTCTGCAGGGTGCTCTACCAGTACTTTGGTGGTGATAGGGCCGTTTGTACGAGAAATATCCTT
>NZ_JAQVHI010000030.1:0-16939 GCF_028696275.1 Lascolabacillus sp. | reverse complement strand
GGATATGAGTTGGAAGATACAGTCGGTCTATGCTGTATCCTCTCATAAAATGCCCTCAGAGTCATTGTTTTGCTTAAAGCATAATCCGCAGTTAAATAAATTGATGTAGATTTTAGTCCACTCGTTGCCTGAGTAAATCCATCCTCAAGCTTTCTGATAAGTGCCTTAGTCGATTTATGAGACAAATCCATCCTTGTAGTAAGATTTGCATACTTGTAACCCATACTAACTATGAAATCATTATCACTTGTTTCCACAACCCTGTTTGAAGCAATATTTAGATTTAGTGAACGGGTTTTATTCAGTCGGACTGACATATTAACATCGTTGTAAAGTACACTTTGTGCCTCTATCAATGGGTTGAAGCTCTCGATTATGCTGACTGCAGGAATATCGAAAGGTGTTGTAGCAATAAGCGCACCTGACGCAGGATCCCGGATATAGCCCAGATTGCTGTTTTTGTTATCAGTAACCGGTTTCCAGCTTAAGAAAGATGAGTATGACCCAACTCTGTATTGAGATACATAACGATGGTTGAGAGTGAGCGAATTAATCCTGTAACTGATATTCCAGTTGGGCAACAGAGTTAGTATATCGGGAAAAGCAGTCAATCCCGTTTTATCCGGGTTTCTGCCTGTGTATGCCGAAATAAATGCGGGTATCAGAACATCAGCAGAGTTGGATTTTATCACTGGGTTACCTTCAGGAAAAATATCCTGAAGGTTTAAATTGCGATATTGCCCATGAACTCTGGTTGCAATAATCTCCCTGTTTTGCATGAACTTATTGAAGGCTTGGGTACCATAATTGGATATAGCAACTGTTGACATAGCAAAACTTCCGCCACGGATAACAGGCATACCATCCACCATATATTGCAATTCTGTTCTCCGGTTATCCTCATATATCATATTCAAACTGATCAGTAGTCCTTTCACCGGCTCAATAACAGCCTCCATTCTCATATTACCGGTCTCATTAAAGAATGCCGGTGTGATGTTTTCCTCATTAATAACCAGAAGATCATTGTCAAGTGCACGTTTCACGAAGTCCATTCCACCATCCAAACCAAAAGCAAAGGCAATTCCCGGCTGTAGTACCCCTGAATTGCTGTGCTGACCAAATATATCACCTATAACAGGTTTATATCCGGGCAGATCTGTTCTCGTTTTATATCCAAGGTTAATGTTTATAGTCTTCAGAGGCGATTTCCGGTATAGCGTGGTGAAATTTAACACACTGTTCAAAGTCACCGAGAGATCATTCTGCAAGAAATTCCCTATCAGAGCATCCTCTATAAATGCACCCCTTTCCCACCTGTAGCGGGAGTTATAGGCAACGCTCGAATTAATCCAGTTGAGAAATGGAATATTTGCAAAGGGTAGGGTGTAGGTTATTTCGGACGACTGCTCATAATTAAGTGGTCTGCCCAGCTCTGTTATACTATGAATTACCGAATCCCTCCAGATCTCATAATCACTTCTGTTTATCTGTCTGTTCACCTGAAGGTATGGCTCCTCGATCTCTGCAAGTGTTCCAGAACGAAACGACAGGCGAAGGTTTCTGGTCATCTCCCATGTAAAGGCAAAATCCCTGTCCCAGAAGAAATTACTGCTGAATGTGAGGAACCTGTTTTGTCCATCATTGGGCGACTGCGTCAGATCTCTTAACTTTATCTCCTGATAGTTGCGATATAACATAGAAGATAACCTGAGAGAATTGGGTGCAAACCTGAAGTTTATCCAGTTGAAATATTTAGAGTCTGCAAATGGCTGCCATGGTTTAATAAGTGGAGAGTAACTGTATTCACCATTAAGACGCCAATCTTTTATTGTAGCAAATTCGGTATCTGGACTTTTTTGTCTGTTTACATTACTTGAATATCCAAACCTGAAATTAGCAGGGTCATATGGCATTGGCTTGCTGCTTTTAATATCAAAAAAGAGATTGTTCAAGCTCAGATTCTTGTTGATCCATGTAGTTAATGAGATGCTCTTGATGGAGTCGGTGAAGTTTTGATTGTCCGATAGTTTAAGCGACTCCGACAATAAAATATCTTTATTGAAAGGATCATACATTGGTGCTGATAGCTGATTGGTGAAAGAGTAGTATAGTGGAGCTGAGAGTTTTGCCTGTTTTGGCATAAAGCGTCCCAGTTGCAGGTTTAGAGCCAGACTAAATGATGTGAAATCATCATACCTCCGTTGCAGGATGCTCTGATCAATTGCCCCGAATCCTGCAGTCTCCTTTCTGCCTGAGATGTTGATATTTCCAATATCTGAAAGTGCCAGATTAACATTTGCCTGGGCAGCCCAACCACCTTTCTCGTCAAACTCACTAAGTCGCATCTCATTAACCCATACTTCGGCAGACTTCACTGCATCAGATCTGTTACGTATTCCGATCATCATGACCTTCACTTCTTCCAGTGATGGATTGCCGGCAATCGATACAGCATTGTATGGTTTTTCAGGATCAGGTTTTGTAAAGCGGCTGAATATGTCACTTATCAATCCCTCATGTTCTGCTTTGTTGCGCTCATTTTTCAAAGCAGTTAGCAAGTCCAGCGGAAAATTAAACATATTGGCAGCAGGCCATACTTTTTCCCTATCTTCCTCGTTATGTGTGCTGTACTGCCCTTCCGGAGTTATTTTCAGCGGAATCTCATACTCATAATAGTTATTCATATAATCCGAACCCAGACGGATAAAGATGGTAAGATCTTCATCTTCCAGATTGGGGTCTTCCTGAAGCCTGCTCGCATGAACAAACATCTGCAAACGTTTATATCGCCTCATATCATATGCACTGTTACGGTAAACCGATCTTGAGTCACCCGGTTCCAGATTGGTTATTTTTAGTGACATCGACTGCTCATTCTCTTGCCTTAGTTGTGGTTGCCCGGGATCGATAATTCTGTTTACCCCGGGAGGAAGAACATAATTTATAGGTGTGCGGCTACCATTCTCCTCAATGTTAACTGTTGATATGTCAATACTTCCTGCACCGGTGATATCACCTCCTGTAACCAGGTCACGGCGATAAGTACGCCAATCGCTTCTAACCAGTTCAAGTGTAGCAAATCTAAGGAAAACAGGCTCTTCAAAACCTGTAAGGAACATTCTCATGAAGCGGATATTATTGAAGCCGCGAATGTTGCCGATGACCGACTGATACTCTCTCACCGGTATCTTGAACTGATACCATGTTACTCTGCTATCCTTGCCATTGCGCAGTCTTACAGTTACTTCCCTGCTGTCAGATATGAAATTGCTTCCAACAACCATATCTTCCGGTCGCAGCGATATTTTATACTGATAGTATGACTCATGCTCGTTGAGCGTATTATCACCGTTAATATCTTCCACATCAGGTGTATTGCGTGAAGCCCCATAATGGCCATCCTCCTCTGCTGCAAGTGAATTGCCCTCTGTACCGTTGAAATATTTATATCGATCAAGGATAGATAGTTGAAGGCGGTCCGGTTCGCTTCCCCTGTAATGACGGAATTTGTCTCCCGAAGGGTCATTTAAAGGTGAATGAGGATCCTCTTCCATTCTTGCAATGGTTGCACCGGAGAGTCGCGGTTTCAACTCCTCGAGGTAGCGACTATAAGTAGGGTATATTTTCTCCTCCTCACTGCTCATCCCGTTTAGTCCAACATCCTGTATCTTCCTGGCGTCAGTTCCTTCAGAGTTGTCAAAAGCGTAAACTGTTGACTGTCTCTTAGGATATTTTCCCCAAACTGAATAGCCAACTTCAGTTGTATCTCCATCAAGTGGCAAACCGTTTTCGAAGAATTTCCTGCCATCTTTTAATACATCTTCCGAAATATCCCCCAGGTTAAAGTAGAGATCACCTCCACGTGAAACACCCAGTGAGTCGTTAACAAACGGATCCATCAGCCAGAACTCAATATACTCAATATTAGCAGCCTCAAAATCACGTATATCCATACGTCGTGTTATACCACCCCATCGACTGGCAGGGTTGAGCAATCTGCCCTCACTGTCCACCTCCGGGTCGAGATTATACGGACCTCTTTCATCCGGATAGTATGAGATGTTTAGCACTGGTATTGTTGTAGGCATACCATAATATGCATCTCTTTCAGGAAAGATTTCCCTCTCCAGTACCTCGCGTACCAGATGGTTGGAGAGCTGATCAGGGTCATTCTTTATATGAGAAGGCGTGAGATTCGAGTTGCGGCGTGTAAATATTCCATCAATGTAAAACCAAGCCAACTGAGCACGGTTCTTTCCATAATCGATGTTATTTGAAAGTGCCGCTTCGGGAAACAGGGCGTTGGGACTGTTGTTGTATGGCGTTGAGGCTAATGTCCATGTGTATGGCGAGTGTATATCTATTGCCTGTGCAGATGATTCAAAATCATCCAGATATGAATAAGCACCTGTGTATTTATTTTTGTAATGCCCTGGCAGCATCTGTGCGAACTCAAGTTTGGCAGTAATCTCAGATGGCACAGAAGCCTCCACAAAAGGGAGCATATCCAGGAGATTGGTAAGCATATATGACTGCTTGCGATATTCCAAATTAGCCCCCCATAATGTGTTTTTTGAAGCCTCATCACCAAAAGCGGTCTTTGCAATAATCGGTTTTTCATAATAGTGCATCAATGTTCCACCTACAGAAAGATTCTTACTGATGTCATACAGCAAATTAATGCCCATGAGGGTTTTTCTCTGAGTCTGCATTATGGGCTGATTCTCAATTGTCACACTGATGGGAGTACCTGAGTCAATCAGCTGTCTGTTGAGTATTGTAACCATCCCCATCATGTAATCAACACTATAATCCACACCCTCAGTCAGAACCACTCCTGCTGCAGTAGCTCTTACCGAACCTCTGGCAATATTCATTACATTGAGATTTATTTCGCTGCCTGATGATCCTCTGTACTCACCGCTCATGCGGAATTTGTTTCTTTCCGGTATCTGTCTCGCAACTGTAAGTGTTGAGTCATACAGCTCCTGAAAAACATATCTGTCAGCAACAGCATCATTGCCTATAATCTGTCTAAGATGAGAGCCAAATGGCTCAACAACAGGGAAGATGATATTTCCGTTTTCAGTGTCAACAGTATATCCATCAAGGAAATCAAATATGCCATCAGGATAGGGATCACCCCTTCCGTTAAGGCGATCGAGATTCATCAGACTTAGCAATTGCCAGTCACCAATCCCATTCTCCGGTAGATAGTTAAGATAGATGCCTGTCGAATCGCTTTGATAGGCGATATCCATCCTGAATCTCTCTTTCTGAATCTCATAAATTCCATACCCCAGCGAGTAGATATTTTTCATCATCAGATTCCATGTTGGTGAATATGGTGATAGAGAAACAGGCTTCAGGAGCTTAACAAAAACAGCTCCCGATGATTCAGTATCATTTGCAAATTCACCCACCTGATAAACATCGCCATTATAGCTGAACTCAAAAGCGACAGCAAGTACCTCATCATCCTGAAGTGGCATTTTCAGGGAGATATATCCAAGCTGAGGCTGATATCTGTACTCAGCAGAAGTAAGCATTCGTGCATTCTCTAGCTTCTCGTAATCGGTACCCTGTGTCATCATTGCAGGTAACACACTTGCAACATTGATGATATCACGTGCTCCATCGTAGACTGATGTCAGCTGACTATACAAGTTGTTTGCACCATTATGGGTAATTTCTACACTGCCCTGGCTAATCCACAGGGGGTTATGTATATTATCATGCTCACCCAGATCGGCAAATGCAACTATATCATGCACCTGCTCATAATTGCTGCGCCTGTTTGTTACCCATACTTCCATACGGGTTATTGAGACGCGCGACTGCACAAAGGGGAGCTTGCTCATCGCTTTATCATATGCTTCCCTGAAATAGTGACCAAGAAAGAAATGCTGATTGACAGCATACTCATCTGCCCTGAACTCAAAAGGTGTTGTGTTGACTCCCCCGCTTGAGGTAACAGTTTGTGATTCCGACTGCTGCTGCGAGAATATTGTATTTATATGGAGGTTACCAAACTGCAAATCACTCTTTATCCCAAAAAGTGCAGCACCACCATCAATCAGCGAGTTGGTGGTAGTCATACTCACATTACCCGCTTCAATATTCTTTATTATATCATCCTCATTTCCTGTGTAGGCAAGCTTTATCTTCTTGGAGTCCATATCAAAACCTGCCTCACTATCGTAATTTATATCAAAGTTGATCTTCTCACCAACCTTTGCATTCATGTTAATATCAATATCCTGATCAAAATCAAAGTATGTCCTTCTGCGAGCTCTTTGCGGGAGAGTAGGGTTGTTGATTATATTACGTTTAAACCCTGCACCCACCTGAATATATCCGTTGGTGGTAATCTGAAGTCCGCCGGGACCAAATACCGATTCCATCGGATCTCTTTTTTTCTTTCGCTGTGGCAACTGATAACGTTGAGGCGACTGAGAGGGGTTGTAAGTGAGTGAGTTGCGCTCTCTGAAGTAACTGGTCTGATTTTGTTGCTGATTATATCTTTTGTATTCATCAAAGGTCATATAAACCGGCTCAGATAGGAGGGTTGAACCAATTCTTTTCTCGAGGATATATCTTTGAGTCAGAAAGTCATACCTAATCGAGGTTTGTATATAGGGAGGGGTATGAAGTTTTTCAAGAGGATTTTGAAGCGAGTCGACTTCATTATTGTTTGACTCTGTTACTAATCTATCTGATGCTGTTAATGCATAAACCATCTTCTCCTGCAAAACCAGCAGGAGTATTAACATAGATATGTGAATAAACTTTTTCAGTGAGACAACAGCTAAACAGTTTTCTAATCTATTAGCGTATTACGTAAAACGCCAACTGTTTAATCTTTGTCTTCAGGATTGCTTTCCAACAACTGTTTTACTGATTTATAAACTCTTGAAGAGATTGACAACAACAGAAATGATTTATAATCTTAAAAAATTTACTGCATGGTCTCAATTTCTTCCCTTCAATTTCTTCTATTTTCAATCTCAGAAGATAGTCTATAATCTCTTTAACGCCTCTTTTATAATGGCCTCAACTGGCAATGAGGGATCCTCCTTAATGATTTTAGAAACCACTTTCTGAGATGCATTCTTAACGAACCCAAGCATAATGAGAGCAGAAATAGCAGCGTGACCGGTTTCAGTGAGATCATCCTTGGCGGATTGTACAACGTTCCCACTCTCATCGGTAAACTTGATCTTATCTTTTAGGTCGACTATAATTCTCTGTGCTGTTTTTGCTCCAATTCCTTTAACAGATTGCAATACAGCTGCATTTTCAGATGCTATCACATTCTCCAGCTCCTTTGAGCTTAGTGATGAAAGTATCACACGTGCTGTACTGGGTCCAACCCCCGAGACACTTATCAGCAGCATGAACAACTCCCTCTCATGCTTATTCATAAATCCGAAAAGTACATGTGCATCTTCTCTGATCGATTCATATACATATAACTTCGCTTCGGTCTTTCCATTCAATTCTCCATAAGTATTAAGCGAAATATTCATCTGGTAGCCTATTCCGCCACACTCCAGAGTTACAGATGCAGGAGTTATTTCTGCCACTTCTCCTTTGATATAGTCAATCATTTTAAATCAGTTGGTTTATTACGTAATACCACCCTTATAACGGTGGTTCCGGGAAAAAATTATAAAACTGCCCGCTAAATTACGATGATCAATATTTGTATATCTAAATAAATTCCTAAGTCAATTCAATCAGTTCAAATTCAGTATTCAAGATTATCAGTGCGAGAACTCATGCCCTTTGGCAAGTCCCCCTTCCCCCGTCTCCTTATAAAGAGAAGGCAGATCGTGACCAGTCTGTTTCATCACAGCAACCACACGATCAAATGAGACCCTGTGAATACCATCAGTGAAGGAAGAGTATAAATTGGCATCAAGAGCACGTGCAGCAGCATATGCATTACGTTCAATGCAAGGAATCTGAACCAGTCCGCACACCGGGTCACAAGTCATACCAAGATGATGCTCGAGTCCCATCTCCGCGGCATACTCAATCTGAGCAGGACTGCCTCCGAAGAGCTGACTTGCTGCTGCTGCCGCCATTGCGCAGGCAACGCCAACTTCACCCTGACAGCCTACCTCAGCTCCCGAAATTGATGCATTCTGTTTCACAATATTGCCAAACAACCCTGCAGTAGCCAGTGCCCTTAGCATCCTGTTTTCACTGAATCCTCTGCTCTGCTCAAGATGATAGAGTACTGCAGGCACCACACCGCACGATCCGCATGTAGGTGCAGTAACAATCTCACCTCCCGAAGCATTCTCCTCCGATACAGCAAGAGCATAAGCAAAAACCAATCCACGTGAGCGTAACGAATCTTTATATCCCTTCGCCTTGATGTGATAACTCACAGCTTTGCGGTGCAAACTAAGCGGTCCGGGCAGTAACCCTTCATTATCCAAACCTCTTATCACAGCCTCTTTCATAACTCTCCACACCTCTTTCAGATAGTCCCAGATATCTTTCCCCTCACAATCTTCAACATACTCCCAGTAGCTTTTGCCAGTCTTTTCACACCAGTTCATAATCTCCGACATGGTGGTCATAGGGTATATATCCTTTCCCTGGTTTTCAGTGAGACCGATTATTTTCTCTCCATCTGAGAGCGCACCGCCTCCCACGCTATATAGTGTGCGGGAATCAATAATCTTTTCATTTTCATCAAAAGCATCCAGTCTCAAGGCATTAGGGTGAAATGGAAGGAAAGTTTTTGGCAGCCACTCTATGGTTGTAGGTGCAACCGGTTCAAGAACATTAAGAAGTGCCTGATCTGTCAAGTGACCCTTTCCTGTGGCGGCCAGACTTCCATAAAGTGTAACATTAAACCTGGCAGCATGGGGGTGATCATCCAGAAAAAGTTCTGCTGCTTTCTTCGGACCCATAGTGTGACTGCTGGAAGGACCATTTCCTATTCTGTATAATTCTTTGATTGATTGCATATAAAGGCGATTTTTTCTGAAACTAAGGAGTTGTAAAGTATTAAGTTGAACTGATAACAAAGATAATCATTTTTAACGGATTATTTTTAACTTTGTAACAGACAACTTAGTGAATAATTGTCAGAAAAACAAATTATATATGGGTGCAAAGAAAATATATGTTTACGATATAGAACCTCAGGATATTGACTTCAGAAGAAAGGTTTCCCTGAAATCACTTACAAATTTCATACTTATTACTGCAGGTAAGAATGCTGATGAGAATGGCTTTGGTATAATGGATCTCCAGAAGGAGGATCTCACATGGGTATTATCGAGGCTGGTCATACAGATGGATCGCATACCCCACGAGGATGATACAATCTCTATCGAAACATGGATTGAGAAGATAGGTACAGCGTTTACCACCCGTAATTTCCGGATAAGTGATGCAGATGGGATAGTAATTGGTTATGCCGCAACCTCATGGGCCATTATGGATATGAAAACACGTCGTAGTATACCTCTTGATTCAATCCCTGCAATGAAAGAGTTTATTATTAATGAATCAACACCTATTGGCGATCCTGAACATCTGCCCGGGGTTGAGGGTGAGATAGTCAACAGTTTTACTGTGAGATACAGCAAGATTGATGTAAATAACCATGCTAACAGTCTATATTACGTACAGTGGATTTCAGACTGCTTCTCACTCGATTTCTATCGAGAGCACAGGATCCGACGATTCGATATCAACTTCCTGAAAGAGCTCACTATCGACGATAAGGGTAAGGTCCACCGCGAAGAGGTTGCTCCTGATGATTTTCGCTTTGAGATTGTTACTCGCGATAAAGGTATTGCCTGCAGGGCAAGGCTCCTCTTCGAAGAAGTCTGAAACTCGGACATCAAATCAAATTGCGTGAAATTCGCAGATCGGATCCCGATAGAATTGTCTGAGGGCTGCTATACAACCATTAAATCTATTAATGCAAAAGAGGAACGAGGCTAAATCAAAGCAGATTGCTCGCTAATTCAGATAATTCGCTACGTTCGCCTTTGACGAGATTAACATGTCCAAAAATGTTCTGACCTCTCATTTTATCAATCATATAAGCCAAACCATTCGACTGCATATCAAGATAAGGAGAATCAATCTGCTGCAGGTCGCCCGTAAACACCATCTTAGTGTTTTCACCTGCACGGGTAATAATCGTTTTCACCTCATGTGGTGTAAGGTTCTGTGCTTCATCAATTATGCAGAATGTTTCTGTCAGACTTCGTCCTCTGATAAAAGCAAGAGCCTCAATCTCCAGTCTACCTGTTTTCTGCAGCTCATCAATCAAACGGAGGTCGGGACTATTCTGCCCCAGCTGTGATTTTATCACATTCAGGTTATCAAAGAGTGGCTGCATATATGGAGCAACCTTCTGTTTTTCATCTCCCGGTAAATATCCGAGATCCCTGTTCGAAAGAGAAACTATTGGTCTTGCCAGAAGTATCTGACTGTATGTTTTGTTTTGTTTCAAGGCAGAAGCAAGCGCCAGTAAAGTTTTACCTGTACCCGCCTTACCTGTCAGACCTACCAGTTTGATATCCGGATCATTCAGAACCTCAAATGCGAATGTTTGTTCAGCGTTTCTTGGGTGAATACCAAAATTCACATCCTTCTCAACTTTCTTAATCTTTTGAGTGAATGGGTTATACCTTACAAGAACACTGTTTCTCTCGCTCTTAAGTATAAAACAGTGATTAGGGTTAAGCTGGAATTCGAAGTTAAACTCACTAACATCAACACCTCCCGGCTGTGCATAGATCCTGTCAATCATATCCGGATCAAAGCTCTCAACAACATGCTCACCTGTGTCAAAAATATTCACATCAGTAACCTTATCATTGATGTAGTCCTCAGCCAGGAAACCCAGTGAGCGAGCCTTCATTCTCAGGTTGATATCCTTTGAAACAAGTATCGTTTTCATTCCCGGGTTCTTCTCTGCAATCTCAGACAATACCGAGAGAATGCGGTTATCCGGTGATCTTTCAGGAAATGCATCAGTAATCTTCTTATTATCCTTCGATGCATTCACAATATATAGTTTTCCTTTACCTAAACCCAGCTCAGCGCCGCTGGTAAACAGATCATCGTCAGTTATAAGATCTAACTCCCTTACAAAAGCCCTTGCATTATAGTTGATCTGCTCGCTGCCTTTCTTGAATTTATCAAGCTCCTCAAGCACAATAAACGGGATATAAATATCATTCTCTTCGAAATTATTGATAGCTTCGAAGTCATGTAAAATCACATTTGTATCAAGTATAAAGTTTTTCTTTGGCCCTGTTATTTCTTTTTTAATTTTAGTTTTAGACTTTGTGGTGGTACTTTTTTTAGTGGTATTTTCTACCATAGTTGCGTTTTCACTTGCTTTTGTTGCCATGTTGTTTATTTTAATGTATTAGAAACAAAGCTCAGACTACAATTATTTAAAATTATAAATCATTTGCCTGAACATGATTACAAATATAACATTTAGAAAACAATTTCGCTGAATCAGGGTAAAACAAAATTTCATTTTTTACTCAATAACCCATCCATTTGGAAGTGTGATATTTACACCTATTTCTCCCTGATAGTAAAATAATTACGTTTTTTTTCTCAAAATGTTTTGTTACAATTAATTTATACCTATCTTTGTCGGGCAAAAGTATTTTTACAGCAGGTCGTTATTTTATTACTTCACACCAATGTAAGTTATTTCCTAACTCCTCTTTTTTAATAACTTCTGCAAAATTAATTATTCAAATTTTTATTTTTTTTACATGAACATTTTTGTAGCTGGCTTAAGTTATCAGATTACTGACGCCGATTTAAAAGAACTTTTTGAGGAATATGGTGAAGTGTCCTCAGCAAAAATTATTACCGACCGTGAAACACGCCGTTCTAAAGGATACGGTTTTGTTGAAATGTCTAACGAAGGTGATGGACAGCGTGCCATTGAAGAACTAAACGATGCAGAATACGACGGACGTACATTGTCTGTTTCAGTAGCTCGTCCACGTACTGAAAGACCAGCAGGTGGCGGTGGCAATCGTGGTGGTTACGGTAATCGCGACAGAAACAGGTATTAATCTTTATAGGTTTACGATTAAACTGCATTCCTCAGGGGTGCAGTTTTTTTGTGTCCTATTTTTTGTATCTTTACTGTTCAATTAGTAGCATTTACCAAAGATTTTTATTGTTTTAAATATTGTTTGCCGGTAACTATTGGTTGATTATCATACATATACATTCAAGTGTTTTATCAATTCAGAGCAGTATGCCAATTATACTTTCAATAGAAACAGCTACACCCGTTTGTTCCTGTACATTATCGCGCGACGGTGAAATATTACAAAACAGAGAGAGTCATACGGCACAGTCACATGCATCACTTCTTGGCGTCTTTGTCAATGAACATATGGAATATGCCAGGCAGAATAATTTAAAGATTGATGCAGTAGCGGTAAGCAGTGGTCCCGGTTCATATACCGGACTTCGCATCGGTGTCTCAGAAGCCAAAGGTCTGAGTTATGGTCTTGGTGTTCCGATGATTGCAATCCCCACCTCCAAGATAATGGCATCAATGATGAGAGATAAAGTAGAAGAGGGTACACTGCTTTGCCCTATGATAGATGCAAGGCGAATGGAGGTCTATGCCACATTCTATGACCAGTCGCTGAACGTAATCCGCGAAACATCAGCTGATATTATCGAAGCCGATACATATAATGACCTTTTGGATGAAAACAGGATCGCTTTCTTCGGCAATGGCTCATCTAAATGCAAGGAGCTGTCAACCCATCCCAATTCAATATTTATAGATAATGTAGATCCGCTGGCAACAGCAATGGTACCACTTGCCGAGCAGGCGTATGCTGCTGGAGATTTCGTTGACAGCGCCTATTTCGAACCATTTTACCTTAAAGAATTTGTGGCAACTACGCCAAAAAATAAAGTTATTAACGTTAAATAATAGGACTATTTATTCATTACCCGATCTGCGACGGTACCCATCGCAAGATTAGCTTTGAGGGCTAAAAACTAAGGTGCAAGCCGATGCATGGTCCAACCATCCTCTGTTTTATAGTAGACAATGCGATCATGCATACGGTTTGGTCGTCCCTGCCAGAACTCAATGCTTGTAGGTCTCACCAGATAACCTCCCCAGTGTGAGGGGCGGTGTACAGGCAGATCATCAAACTGATCTTCAATCTCCTCCTGAAGCTTCTCCAGCTCATCCCTGTCCTTAATTATTCTGCTTTGCGGAGATGCCCATGCTCCAATCTTTGCACTCTCAGGTCTTGAATTAAAATATTCATCAGAAGCCTCTTCAGATATTTTCTCCACCATTCCCTCTATACGTACCTGGCGTTCAATGTCATGCCAATCGAACAGTATAGCGGCAGAAGGATTTTGCTTCAATTCCTTACCTTTTCGGCTATTATAGTTTGTGAAAAACACGAACCCCTCATGGTTAAACTCTTTTAACAGCACAACACGTGCAGAAGGTTTTCCATCGGGCGTTGCCGTGGCAATTATCATGGCGTTCGGTTCTGAAAGCCCCGCATTTATTGCTGCATCCATCCATTGTTCAAACTCTTGAATAGGATCAGAGGCCATCTCATTTTCGTTGAGGCTTCCTGCAGCATATTCCTGACGCATTTGACGTAAATTACTCATCAGCAAACAACTTAATTAGTAACTGTAAAAAGTACAAATATAAACTACTATATGAGCTATTTGCAACTTTTTGGTCGTTAATAATGCGTAAAGACGCATATTTTGCTTATTTTCGTGGAAATTTGTTGTAAATGATTAAAGTAGAAAAGATTTTCAAAAGCTTTGGTGACCTCAAGGTGCTCAAAGGCATCGACCTTGAAGTTAAAAAGGGGGAGATAGTATCAATTGTTGGTCCCAGCGGTGCCGGCAAAACCACACTTCTTATGATAATGGGAACACTTGAAAAGGCTGACTCAGGCAAGATTTACATAGATGGCAATGAGCTTAGTAAGCTGAGTGAGAAGAGGTTGTCAGATTTCCGTAATAAGAATATAGGATTTGTATTTCAGTTTCATCAGCTACTTCCCGAATTTACAGCATTGGAGAACGTTATGATCCCTGCACTGATTGGTAATACCAGTTACCACGACGCCCAGAAAAGAGCCATGGAGCTGCTTGATATGATGCGATTGAGAGACAGGGCAGAGCACAAGCCTGCAGAGCTCTCCGGAGGTGAAAAACAGAGAGTGGCAGTTGCACGTGCATTAATCAACAATCCTGCAGTGGTGTTTGCCGATGAGCCATCGGGTAGTCTGGACTCCGATAACAAGGTGGAGTTGCATCGACTATTTTTCGAGCTGCGTAATAAACTCGATCAGACTTTCATCATTGTTACACACGATGAGCATCTGGCAAGCATAACCGACAGAACAATTCATATGATCGACGGTGAAATTATCGATTGATCAATATATCCGACTATTCAACAGGCAAATAAGATAAAAAGATGAAAGGTAAATTACTATTTATGTCAATAATTATAGGAGGGAGTCTGCTCTCATGCAACGGCACTCCTGAAGAAAGCAACAGAGCAAGAATGGATAAAAACGAGATTATCGGTCAGGCCAACCCTGTAATAGAGAACGGTATTATGACACCTGAAGTGCTTCACAGCTTTGGGAGAGTGGGCAGCTTCGAGGTATCACCCGATAAAACAAGTTTACTCTATCAGGTGACATATGTCAGCATTCCGCAAAACAAATCCAACTCAGAGCTTTTTATAATGAAAAGTGATGGATCAGAAAAGAGAAGACTCACTGTCACCAATATATCAGAAAGCAATCCTCATTGGATTAATAAAGGAAAGAAAATTGCATTCCTTGGAAGCGAAACAGGATCTTCCCAGATCTGGAGTATGAATCCTGACGGAGGAGGTATGACCAAACTTTCTGATGTAGATGGAGATATAGAAGGATTCAAATTTTCACCTGATGAAACAAAGGTCCTTTTTATAAAGAGTGTAAAAAGTGTTGATACTGCATCCGACAGGTATTCTGATCTTCAGAAAGCTTCGGGAAGGGTAGTAGACGATCTGATGTACAAGCACTGGGATCACTGGGTGGAATCAGTTCCTCATCCATTTGTGGCAGACGTTTCAGGAAATAAACTGACCAACATAAAAGATCTTCTGGAGGGTGAGCCGTACGAAGCACCACTGGCACCTTTTGGCGGTATTGAGCAATTGGCCTGGAGTCCCGACAGCAAGATAGTTGCATATACATCCAAGAAGAAAACAGGAAGAGAATATGCAGAATCTACCAACTCCGATATCTATTTTTATAATCTTGAGAGTGGTGAGGTAAAAAATATGACCGAAGGAATGATGGGTTATGATATTAACCCCACATTCTCGCCTGACGGAACCATGCTTGCTTGGCAGAGCATGGAGCGTGATGGTTATGAGGCTGATAAGAACCGACTGTTTGTTATGAATCTTGCCACAGGCGAGAAGACAGATCTTACTGAGAATTTCGATAATAACTGCGATACATATATCTGGGGTGAGGATAACAGCACTATTTATATGGTGTCGTCGGTTAACGGTACCTCACAGATTTACTCGGTAACCCTTGCCACAAAAGAGATTAAAGCGCTGACGGAAGGTAAGCACAACTATCTTTCAATAGCTTTGGGAGCTGATGGAATAATAGCATCACGTCAATCGATGTCACAGCCAACCGAGATTTATAGTGTAAACCTAAATACCGGTGAATCAACCAATATCACTGAGGAAAACAAACATATACTCGATCAGCTTCAGATGGGAGAGGTTGAGGAGCGCTGGATAGAAACCACCGATGGAAAGCAGATGCTCACATGGGTTGTTTATCCTCCTAATTTTGATCCTGCAAAGAAATACCCTGCACTGCTATATTGTCAGGGAGGACCGCAAAGCAGTCTCGATCAGTTCTGGTCATACCGCTGGAATATGCAGATGATGGCAGCAAACGGATATATTGTTGTCGCTCCAAACCGTCGCGGTGTACCCGGATTCGGCAGTGAATGGCTCGAGCAGATAAGTGGCGATTATGGTGGTCAGAATATGAAGGACTACTTCTCAGCAATTGATGCAGTTGCTGCTGAACCATTTGTTGATGAGAATAGATTGGGTGCCACAGGAGCCAGCTATGGAGGATTCTCAGTATATTGGCTTGCAGGCAATCACGACGGTCGCTTTAAAGCATTCTTCTCTCATGCAGGTATCTTCAATCTGGAAGCACAGTACCTCGAAACAGAAGAGATGTTCTTTGCCAACTGGGATATGGGCGGACCTTATTGGGATAAGAGTAATGCAGTAGTACAAAAAACATATGCCAACTCTCCACACCTATTCGTAGAGAAATGGGATACACCAATCATGATCTCTCACGGAGAGCTCGACTATCGTATTCTTGCATCACAGGGAATGATGGCCTTCAATGCCGCACAGATGCGCGATATCCCTTCACGAATGCTTATTTTCCCTGATGAGAACCACTGGATAGCAAAGCCACAGAACGGCATTCTATTCCAGAGAGAGTTCTTCAGATGGTTCGATCAGTGGTTGAAATAACAGCTGTTTATATCCTTAACCTCACCCTTCTATATCTACTGTTTTAGAAGGGTGAGGCAGGGTAAGAACAGTAATAATTTAAGAAACAGGTAAAATTAATACAGATTTTGCTTCAATCTTAAAAAAAATAATCTGAAATGTTTTGCAGTTCTGAAAATATACGTATCTTTGCACTCGCTAATGAGAGCTGCACTTACAGAGAATGGAGATTCTCAGTTATAAAGTAAGAAGTTCAATAGCAAAACCAATGGTGTGGTAGTTCAGTTGGTTAGAATACCTGCCTGTCACGCAGGGGGTCGCGGGTTCGAGTCCCGTCCATACCGC
>NZ_JAQVHI010000029.1:0-26804 GCF_028696275.1 Lascolabacillus sp. | reverse complement strand
TAGCAATGGAACTCTTCACTGGTTCCTTTCAGCACCGTATGCATGGGACGAAATATGGTGGCTGCCAATAGCTGATGGTGTTGTATCTGAAGATGGCTTTCAATCGGAATTATTCTTTGAAAAAATAGATGACAAATTATTTTTGACTGTAGTAAATTCTCCGGGTGATGAACCACAAGTCAGTGAGTTTTTATTTAATCCAGAAGAAATGACTTTAACAATAGTCGAAGATATATTCCCCGGAATGGACCATGCTTATAAAGACACTTTCCAGATTAAAATACTTAACGAGAATGAACTAGTACTATTTCAAGATGGTGCAGGAGCTGCAAAAAACACAGGGTGGACCTGGAGATTTAAAAGAAAAGGATATAAATATTTAAATTAAATTTAAAATCATAATGAAGATACAGAGTTTTTTAATACTAGTTTTATTAGTATTTAGTTCAACCTTAACCATGAGTGGACAGGTTAAAAGTGATAATGTGAACATTGAAAAAGATTTCTTCCCCTTCTCAGTGTGGTACAGTGGAGGAAAGGCGCGCGCACCAATGTTAAGTAAGATAACAGAATCATCTGAAGCAGAGTGGAGAAAAGATCTGCAACAGATAAAAGATCTGGGATTTAATACTGTAAGAACATGGGTTGAGTGGGCAACTTGTGAACCAGAACCTGGAAAATACAACTTTGAGAACCTGGAACTGCTTATGACACTCGCTGAAGAGGTCGGACTTAGAGTTTTTATTCAAGTATATGTTGACTCGGCTCCTGATTGGGTGGCTCACAACTTTCCGCATGCACTTTTTGAGGCTCAAAGTGGTGATATCGTTGTGCCACAATCAGCACCCGGTGCATGTATGGATAACAAAGAGGTTGAAGATGCTATTCTGAACTTTTATAAAGAGACAGCAAAGGTAGCCAATAAATACCCAAACCTGTTTGGATGGGACCTGTGGAGCGAGCCTCATATTATTAACTGGGCTTCACTGGATTATGTTCCAAACATCCAGTTCTGTTTTTGCGATGGTACTCAGAATAGGTTCAGGATATGGCTAAAGGAAAAATATCAGACTCTTGATAATTTAAACAAAGCATGGTATCGTAATTTTACTGACTGGAATCAGGTAGAAGCACCCAGATTCAGTACAATACTCAGCTATACAGACTTTGTTGACTGGAAGACCTTCATTTATGAAAAACTTGTTGGGGATATGCAGGCAAGGTATGATGCTATAAGAGAAATTGATCATACCAGTTTGATAACTGCACATGCTGTTGGTGCATCTCTTTTTCAGTCGCCACACGTTGGAGCAGGTGCAACGGATGATTTTCTGATGGCTCGACCATTGGATTATTATGGTGTTTCTATTTATCCAAAACATAATAGACCCGAAGGTGCATGGTCAACAACAACTCTACGTACGGTGATGGATTTTACAAGAAGTGCAAACCGCGAGAATGGAGGTTGGTTTGTTGGTGAATTACAAGGAGGACTTGGTACAATCTCATTGCTTATTAGTGATCCGGTAACTTCTAATGATCACTCAATATGGGCATGGTCAGCAATTGCAAAAGGAGCCAAAGGTGTAAATATTTATGCATACTATCCTATGTCAACAGGCTACGAGGCCGGTGGTTATGGGTTAATTAATCTAGATGGAACATTAACAGAACGCTCTGTTAATGCCGGTAAAATTGCTGATGTTGTAAACAAAAATCAGGAGCTTTTCCTGAAGGGTATACCGGTTAAAGCTAAAGTTGGGATCGTGTATAATCCATTAACTCAAATGGTAGGAGGAATGCAACGCAGAGATTACCCCGCTGCTATGAGTCAGTCGCTAATTGGATACTTTCAGTCGTTTGCTAATCATAACGTTCCTGTTGATTTCATCCATAGGGAGCATATCGAAAAAGGAGAGCTTTCACAATATAAACTCATAATTCTGCCCTACCCTATAATGTTCACTCAAGAGGCAGCAAAGGAACTAAGAGAGTTTGTAAGTAATGGTGGTTATATTCTTGCTGAAGCACGTTTTGGATGGAACGACGAACGTGGTTTTGCTTCAGAAATTATACCTGGCTTGGGTATGCATGATATTTTCGGAGCAAGAGAAGATGAAGTGAGAATGAGAGAAAATGTTACATTTACAATAAACGGCGATAATCATCCTGTACTTAAAGGATTTAAATCAGGCGATCTTTTAAATGGCTCTTTATATTCACAATCAGTAAAACTTCTTGAAAATAGTAATGCCAAAGTTTTGGCTACAACCTCTGAAGGAGATCCCGCTATTATTAGCTCACCATATGGTAAAGGTGAAGCAATACTTGCCGGCACATATTTGGGTATGGCAAATTTTAGTGAAATAGTACCCAATAACGATAAATTCTTTTTAAACCTTTTGAATTGGGCTAAAATTGAACGCCCGTTTACCACATCAGAGGATGGCAGAAGCAGCAATCAAATTGAGGTAAGACTTCAAGACAGTGATAAAGGTTATTTACTTTTCCTAATTAACCATAGTGTTAACAATGAGACTATTGAAATAGATCTTAAAGTTGACTATGATGGTATTTTCACATTGAGGGATGTAATTAATGAAGAGAGTAAAAATATAAACAGTAGAGGCAACATCTTAAAGCTAAACTTATCAGTTAATAGCAGAAATGCCTCTGTTTTTGAAATTTATCGTAATGAGTGATAAAAAGATTATTTCTATTGATATAGGTGGAACTAAAATTTCCGGTGCAATATTTTCTATAGAAGGTAATATGAGCCACTTCACTAAATTGTACTTGAATGGTAGGTATGGTGATGAGGCTGGTAAACTGGTTATTGAGTTATTAGACAAACTGATCAGCGATTCAGGAAAAGACATTAATAAAATACATGGTATAGGTATCTCAGTTCCAGGTATTATATATTCTGAAGATGGAACTGTATGGGCACCAAATATAGAGGGATGGGTCAAATATCCATTATTGAATACAATAAAAAGATATTTGAACAATAGCGATATCCAGGTTTGTATTGAGTCAGACAGAACCTGCTACTTGTGTGGAGAACTGTGGCAAGGTGCAGCAAAGGGGTCTGAAAATGTTGTATACATAGGGGTTGGCACCGGTATAGGCGCCGGTATTATGGTAGACAGCAAACTTCTTCACGGTTTTGGTGATATTGCAGGGTCTGTAGGCTGGATGGCTCTGCAGATACCATATAGTGAAGAATACGACAAATGCGGTTGCTTTGAATATTATGCCTCAGGCAATGGTATTTGCAATAGGGCAATAGAACTCATTAAGCAGAGTCTTGATTACCAAGGTTTCTTTTCTGATAAAGTTATTGAGGATATAACAACCAAAGATATTTTTGAAGCATATTACTTAAGTGATCCTATAGCTACAAAGGTGATAAACAAGGCAATACAATTTTGGGGAATGGCAAGTGCAAACATTGTAAGTTTACTTAATCCTGAAAAAATAATCTGGGGAGGAGGAGTGTTTGGTCCTGCGGTAAAATTGATCCCTGAGATTTATAAGGAGGCTTGCATGTGGGCTCAGCCAATCAGTATTAAGCAGGTAGAGTATCTCCCTTCAGGTTGTTCGGGTGAAGCAGGATTAAAAGGAGCAGCATATCTAGTATTAAAACATATTAAGTATGGAAAACAGATATAATAAAATCAAGGTATTTATCGCAGCATGTATCGGTATGTCGTTCTTCGGAATATCAATAATTGTTCTGGGATCGATTCTTCCAATATTATCCGATAAATTTGCTCTTAACACTGCTCAAACGACTTCTTTGGTAGCTTTTCTTCCGATTGGAATGTTGATAGGTTCGGTGATATTCGGACCAATTGTAGATCAGCGTGGATATAAGGGTCTTTTGATTTTAAGCAGTTTACTGGTATTGGCTGGTTTAGAAGGGGTTGCTTTTCTTGATAGTGTATTTTTAGTTCAGATTAGTATTTTCCTTATTGGCTTTGGAGGAGGTATCCTTAATGGTGAGACTAACGCTCTAGTATCTGTAATCTATGAAGACACAAAAAGAAACTCAATGCTTAGCTTTTTAGGTGCTTTTTATGGACTTGGTGCTCTTGGAATTCCTGTTCTACTTAGTGCTTTTCTTAAAAACTATCCATTACATCAGATATTTACAGGTATTGGAGTTGTAATGTTTTTACTTATAATCTTCTGTGCTGTAATCAAATACCCTGAAGCCTCACAGAAACAGGGCTTCCCTATATCTGCAGGTTTCAGACTATTAAAGAGACAAGACTTGCTGTTGTTATCTTTCATACTTTTTTTTCAGAGTGGTATAGAGGGAGTGGTTAATAACTGGACTGTTTTCTACCTTACCGATTTTGGTTTTCTGGAGCATTCAAAAGCATTATTAACAATAACGGCGATGACGGCTAGTTTGACTGCAGCGCGACTCATACTTGTCTCTTTGCTTAAAAGATTTTCTCAGAACAGGATTCTTAATATAAGTATTTTAGTTGCTATTGCAGGAGTACTGTTAATGATTCAACCTGTCTATATAACTTCTCTGATTGGAATGATGCTTGTTGGATTTGGCATAGCATCCACATTCCCTATCGTTTTAGGAATTATTGGAACAAAATACCCAACTATGTCGGGTACTGCATTCAGTATAGCATTGGTATTTGCCCTACTGGGAAATAATATATTAAACAGTGTTACCGGTATTTGGTTAGACAAAAGCGGTGCTTATGTTTATCCTTTAATTCTTGTGATATGCTTTTTAATAATACTTCTGATTTATAATCGTGTTAAAAAGCCGAATCAAACTGTTGTGGTGCGATAATCCCGCACTATATCATAGATCTGTAAATAAATATTCATAAATAATAATATCTAATCAGTAACTATTTAAATTTAAAAAATTATGCTAGCAAAAGAGTGGTTAAAGAATGCATATGAGGTGATGAATAATATCGAAAACACCCAACTTGAGAATGTAAGAAAAGCAGCTGAGATTATGGCTGACTCGATTGAAGCAGGAAGATGGGTACACACTTTTGGCTGTGGACATGCAACTATCCCTGTAGAGGAAATGTACCCACGTATTGGTGGTTTTGTAGGTTTTCATCCGCTTGTTGAACTTCCGCTTACCTTTTTTACTCAGATTAAAGGCCAGATGGGAATTCATCAATTCCTATTTTTAGAAAGAGCCGAAGGTTATGGAATTGAAGTAATGAAAAATTATGATTTTGATTCTAAGGATTGTTTATGGCTGTTTTCTCATACCGGTATTAATGCAGTCAATATTGATGTTGCTTTGGAAGCAAAAAAATTAGGAATGAAAGTAATTGTTTTTGGATCGGCAGAACAGACTAAAGGTAAAAAATCCCGCCACTCCTGTGGAAAAAATCTGTTTGAACTTGCAGATGTTGTTGTTGATTCGTGTGTACCTCTGGAAGATGCTTCTGTACCACTTAAAAATCATTTTGATAAAGTGGGACCACTTTCTACGATGGGGTTCATAACGTTGGTATGGGTTACAGTGACGACTGTTGCTGAGATCCTGGCTGACAGAGGTGTAAAATTGTTTATACACCCTTCACATAATTTACCTGGGGATACAACTGCTCATGAACGCCTGGATAATGCGCTTTCTGAATATAAAAAGAGGGTGAAGGTTTTATAAAGACTATGACAGTTTTTATCTAAAACTTAATTCTCATAAAATAAACAGGTTAAATAAAACCTCTCCTATGCACTTTTTAGCAGGGAGAGGTTGTTTTACTTTAATAACACTTTAACTATTTTAAAAATAATCACTATTTTTGTAAAAATCAATACATAATAACAGACACATATATTAATACACAAACTATCTTATGACATCCAGAAGACAATTTTTAAAAACATTAGGCGGGGTTTCTCTCCTGACTATTGTTCCCCGACATGTATTGGGGAGAGGCATGATTGCCCCGAGTGACCAGCTCACAAAAGGGATAATTGGTGTTGGAGGAATGGGGCGCGGCCACATACCTTATGACAATACCAGAGTGGTAGCAATGTGTGATGTTGATAAAAATCATCTGTCACAAGCAGCAGCATTGGTTAAAGATAAAATCAATCTTTACCATGACTTCAGGGATCTGATCATTGACAAGAATGTTGATATAGTTCACATCGCAACACCTCCTCACTGGCATGGAATAATGTCAGTTGAAGCTGCGAAAGCAGGTAAGGATATTTTCTGCGAAAAACCGATGACTCGTACAATTGGTGAAGGCAAAAGAGTTAGGGAAGCGATTAAGCAACATGGAAATATCTTCAGACTTAACACTTGGTTCAGATTCAAAGATCAGTTCTACGGACTTGGAACACCTGTAAAACCTCTTAAAAAACTTGTTGACAGTGGTTTGCTGGGCTGGCCACTAAAAGTTACTATAAGTAAGCATACAGGTTTCGACTGGAAGTTCTATTGGGTAGGAAAAACAGATCTGGAACCGCAGCCAATCCCTGCAGAATTAGACTATGATATGTGGTTGGGACCAGCACCTTACAAGCCATACAATGTTCACCGTACTCATGGTACTTTCCGTGGATACTGGGATTATGATGGCGGTGGTCTTGGTGACATGGGTCAGCACTATATCGACCCTGTACAATACTTACTGGGAAAGGATAATACCAGTCCCGTTAAAGTTGAGGTTGATGCCCCACAGCAACACTTCGATGCAGTAGGAACATGGCGAAGTATTACTTATACTTACGAAGACGGATGTCAGATAGTTCTTTGGGGTGGTGATTATGGTGAACCTGACACTCCTTACATTGCAGGACCAAATGGTAATGTATACAGGAACTTCGTTTGTGATATTCCTGATTGGGAAAAGAAACTTGCTGAGTTCCCAGAACCAAAGGAACAAAACACTGATTTCATTGAATGTATACACAACAGGCAGAAGTTTGCACTAAATGAGATAAACGGACATCGTTCTGCAACAATAGTAAATATGGGTGCTGTTGCACTTCAGCTTAACAGAACGCTGGAATATGATCCAATTAAGGAATTGTTTGTAAACGATGAGGAAGCAAACAGATTTATAGATCAACCTATGCGTGCACCTTGGACTATTTAATTTTTTAATATTATGAAACATATAAAGATAATTTTAATAGGTATCTGTTTTTCTTTAGTGGCAGGATTGTATGCTCAAATGCCAAAGGGAAGAACAAATGCTACAATCGTTGCCGATGCTTTGGCACAACTACCTGCTGACACACAAGGCAAATTTAATCAGACAATTGCCGACCTGGTTTCAACCGGCGAAGAGGGTTTGACAGACCTGATAAACAGGCTGCATGCACCCGGAAAAGGTAGTAATGAAACTGTTGAATATGCTATTAGTGGCTGGACACATTACGTAGCTAAGGATGATGCACAGCGTACTGCTACTGCAGCTGCTTTCCGTAAAGCATTGAGTAATCCACTCGACAAAGATACTAAGGCTTATATAATACGTCAACTGCGTACAATAGGAGGTGATGAGGATGTTGAAACACTTAGTGGTTTTCTTAATGACGAATATCTTTCTGATCCTGCAGCTCAAGCTCTTGTCAGCATTGGGACAACGAAGGCTAATGCCGCTTTGCATAGCTCTCTCAACTCTTCTGCTTCTGAACTGATTAAGTTGAATATAATTAATGCTTTAGGACAAACAGGTTACAGTCCGGCTGAACCGGTTATTCTTAAAATGCTTAATGAGTCTGTATCTGAAAAAATGCAGCAAGTAGCTGTTACAGCATTGGGGAACCTTGGCACTAAAGAATCAATAAGAACACTGCGCAACCTGGCTGAAAAGAATGATTATGCTTATCAGAAAAACAATGCTGCTGAATCATATATCAATCTCCTGAGTAAATTGAACAGTGCAGAACCCAAAACTATTAAAAAGGAGGCTGAAAGATTGATCAAAACAGCTACAAAACTTAACAGACAGGATTTGAAGATAGCGGCTACAAGAATTCTCCTGAAACAACCTTCAGCTAATGTATCCAGTATACTTAAAAATGTCATTAAAGATGGTAACCTGGCATATCTTACAGGGATACTTTATACATATCCTTTCCATAATGATAGTAAATCAGTAGATCTGATACAGAAAGAGATTGCCTCAAACAGATCTCCACAAGTACAGACTGCACTTATTTCATGGTTAGGTGAAAATCCAACTACAAACAGTGTGTCACTCTTGAGAAATCATGTAAACTCGTCTGACAAAATGGTTCAGAAGGCTGCAACAATTGCGCTTGCTAAGATTGGCGGTGATGATGCACTAATTGCACTTGCCGGCCTACTAAAAAGTAGTGATGAAGAGTCGGTTACACTAGCAAAAAATGCTCTTTTAAGCTTTGATGGTGATATTGCTTATACTCTAGCATCTGTTTTCAATGACTCAAAAACTATTGGCAAGAAGGCTGTACTTGACCTGATCGCTAATCGTAAAATGGATGCTCAGTATAATTTGGTTTATAACCAGATGTTTATTGACGATAAAGAGGTGAAAGCATCTGCAGCCAATGCATTGAAAGATGTTTCGACTGATAAAAACCTTAACGACCTGTTTACTCTTCTTGAGCAATCTGATTCTGAATATGTTCCAGCAATCCAGCAAGCAATAAATGCTGCACTTAAGAGTTTGCCATCAGATAAACAAATTGAACTGGTTACTGACATGATGAATAAATCCCCTAACAGACATCTGTATTATAGCGCAATGGCAGGAATTGGATCTACTGATGCAATCAGTCAAATTACTAATGCTTATAAAAATGAGAGCGGTTCTAACAAGGATGCTGCGTTTGATGCACTTTCAAAATTTGAATCATTTCATGTGATTTATCCTATGTTGGATATTGTTCGTTCAAGCAGTAATAATCAGGAGAAAGAGAAGTTTACAGATGCTATAATAAATGTGATTCGCAGATCTGATGAAACTGGAACTGTTAAATACCTCTATTTAAGAGAAGTGATGCAGTTTGCTCAAAATGACAGGCAGAAAAACACCATACTCAGGTTATTAGGAAATACCGGTCAGTATCAGGCTATGCTTTTTGCTGTTCCGTTTATGGATATTCCAGAACTTAAAGAATCTGCCGCAGTAACTGTTATGAATATTGGTATTTCTGACCCAGCATTTGCTGGTGAACTCACAACTGCTGCATTAAAAAAGGCTGCTGAAACTTTATCAAATCCTGATGCAGATTATCAACGTCAGTCAATCAACAAATTTCTTTCTGAAAACCCAACTGAGGGAGGTTTTGTTTCTCTATTTAATGGAAAAAATCTTGATGGATGGAAAGGACTGGTTGCTAATCCGATCGTGAGAGCTAAAATGAGTGCAAAAGAGCTTGCAGCAGCACAAGTTAAAGCTGATCAACAGATGGCTATGGACTGGAAAGTTGAAGATGGTATGATTATATTTGACGGTAAAGGTTATGATAACCTTTGTACCGAAAAACAATATGGTGATTTTGAAATGCTGGTCGACTGGAAACTATACCCTGGTGCTGAACCTGATGCAGGTATCTATCTTCGTGGAACCCCCCAGGTGCAGATGTGGGATACAGCCAGAGTTAATGTAGGAGCACAGGTTGGCTCAGGTGGACTGTATAACAATCAGGTTCATATGAGTAAACCGCTTAAGCTGGCTGACCAGAAAGTGGGAGAATGGAATAGTTTCATTATCAGAATGATTGGTGAAAGAGTATCTGTATGGCTTAACGGTGAACTGGTTACTGACAATGTCATATTGGAGAACTTCTGGGATAGAAAGCAACCTATTTTCCCGATTGAGCAGATCGAATTACAGGCTCATGGCAGTAAAGTTGCTTACAGGGATATTTATATTAAAGAGATACCACGTCCAGAACCATTTGTACTTTCAAAAGAAGAGGAATCTGAAGGGTTTAAAATTCTTTTTGATGGAACTAATCTGGATGAGTGGACAGGAAACAAAGTAGATTATACCGTAGAGAGTGGAAATATTGTTTTATATCCTACAACAACAGGATCAGGTGGCAATCTTTATACAAAAGATCAGTTTGACAATTTTGTCTTCCGATTTGAATTCATGCTTACTCCTGGAGCTAATAACGGACTAGGAATTCGTACACCTATGGAGGGTGATGCAGCATATGTAGGAATGGAACTTCAGATTCTCGATAATGATGCACCCATCTATGAGAATCTCGAAGAGTATCAGTTTCATGGCTCTGTTTATGGTGTGATTCCAGCAAAAAGAGGGGCTTTAAAACCATTAGGAGAATGGAACTATCAGGAGGTTATTGCTGATGGAGATAACATTAAGATTACTCTTAATGGAACAACAATTCTGGAGGGCAATATCCGCGAAGCTTCTAAGAATGGCACCTTGGATGGTCGCGATCACCCTGGGTTGCTAAACAAAACAGGTCATATAGGTTTCCTGGGTCATGGTTCGCCTGTAAAATTCAGAAATATAAGAATCAAGGAGCTATAGAATTCAAACTTAATTTCTCATAATTTATAGTTTAACAGGAGGATGGCCAATGTGCTATTCTCCTGTTTTTTTTAATCAGTAATAATTTATTCTTTCGGATTTTGTTCAATCATGTCAAAATTGTATCCTATTGATTTTTGTTAAAATCATACTGTAACTTTTTACAGCACAAAGTAACCTGATTCTAACTTAGGTCTTACCATGGTCTTACCATCGCCTTATAATGTTCTTTAATAGAAAACTAAGATCAGACTAAACACTGAATTAAATTTAATATATATAAGAATCAGATATTACAGAACTACATTGTAAGTTTCATACCGCCCCATACTGCAATCAAACCCAGTGCAACACCTAATGAGGTGTATAATGTAAATAAGCCCCTTTGATTGGTCTCAAGCAACCGTAAATTCTCAAATGCAAAAGTAGAAAAGGTAGTATAACCACCACAGAATCCTACAATAAATAGCAAACGAAACAACTGATTCTCCGGCTGATGTGAAAGCATCCATCCTGAAAGTAAACCGATAAGGAAACAACCTGTAATGTTAACTGTAAGAGTACCGGTAAATATCCACTCTTGGTTTACAAATCTGATTATTACACGGGATACAATAAATCTGAATATACTCCCAATACCCCCGCCTATTCCAACATATATTATGTCCTTCCACATATTTGTGTAGTTTGTTGATTGCAAAGTTATTTATAAATCTGTATATTTAACAATAAAAAAATATTAACTGCTAAATACAAGAATGTTTTTGCTTTTTTTAAATAAAAAATAACAGCTAATCTCGGTATTAAACGACTTTTTATGCATAGATTTGTAACCTACGTTAAATGATGGCACAGGAATTTAATTTAACAACATAATAAATACATGCTATGGCTACAACCGCTAAACTTTACTCTCTAAGCTTAAATAACACAAATACTTACCTTATTGCAACGGTATTTATTGTCGGTAACCTTCTGTTGCCTCAACTGGCACACCTGGTTCCACAGGGTGGATTTATTTTTCTACCTATTTATTTTTTCACTTTAATTGCTGCCTATAAGTATGGTATTCATGTAGGACTCCTCACTGCAATACTTTCACCACTTGCCAACAATCTGATATTTGGAATGCCTCCTGCAGCAGTTCTACCTGCAATAATTATCAAATCTGCAATACTGGCTGTAGCTGCTGCAACGGCTGCTAAGCATTTTGGAAAAGTATCGCTATTAGGCATCCTCTTGGCTATAATTACATATCAGGTTATTGGAACCGGTATAGAATGGGCAATGACTCAAAACTTCATGGCTGCTGTTCAGGATTTCCGTATAGGTGTTCCGGGTATGTTGATCCAGCTCATAGGAGGTTATTTTGTTTTAAAAGCATTGGCTAAAGTCTGAACAGACTTTCAAAGCCTTAATTGTGTAGAATGACAAACAATAAGTCTTTTGAAGAAGTACTGCATCGGTTTCGTGAGATACAATTTCACGAAACTTTTGATATAATAGTTGCTATAGCCAACGGTGGTATTATTCCCGCTGCTATTATCAATCAGAGACTGAACATAGACATGCATCTATTAAAAATTAACTTACGTGACCCCAACCAGAAACCTAAGTATGATACACCTAGATTGATTTCTCCAATAGATTTCGAATACAGGGATAAAAATATTCTTCTGGTTGAAGATCGTATTAAAACAGGGGCGACTGTAAAATTCGCCATCGATCTTTTACATGATGCCAGGCAAATAAAAACATTCGCTGTAAACGGAAAGGCTGACTATTCACTATACGACGAAGCGTGCTTCAAATTCCCCTGGATAATATGAGAATATTTACTCTCTTATTTTTTTTCATCTGTATACTGTTATCTCCGCTGTATAGTAGTGTTCGTTACTTTATTGATTCTGACGAATCATACAGTTTAAATGATACCATCATACTGGATGATATCGTTGTTACAGGTACAATGCCTAAAGTAAATCTTAGGAATGTACCTATGAGCATTTCGGTTGTATCAGGAAATAAGATTACACAAAGGTTACAACCTTCGCTTCTTCCATTATTAGCTGAAGAGGTGCCCGGACTCTTTATCTCACAACGTGGTGTGATGGGTTATGGTGTTGCTGCCGGTGCTGCAGGAGGAATGAGCATCAGAGGGATTGGAGGCTCACCAACTTCAGGTGTCTTAGTACTTATTGACGGTCACCCTCAGTATATGGGCTTAATGGGTCACCCACTGGCAGACAGTTACCAGTCGATGATGACCGAACGTGTAGAGGTCGTTCGCGGTCCCGCATCTGTATTATATGGGTCAAATGCAATGGGCGGGGTAATAAATATAATTACCAGGAAACAGGAGTCTGATGGAAGTCACAAGTCAGCACAATTTTCTTATGGAAGTTATAATACTCTGAGTGCTGAACTGTCGGGTGGATTTAGAAAAAGTCAATTTTATACTAATGGTAGTCTGAGCTATAATCATTCAGACGGACACAGAGAAAACATGGACTTTGAACAATTTAACGGCTATATTAAAGCCGGATATGATTTCACAGACAATTGGAATAGTTTTATAGACGTCAACCTCTCAAAATCATTAAGTTCTAACCCTGGAACTGTTACAAGTCCGATTATTGATAATGATGCTGACATCCTGCGTGGTGTAGCATCTGCTTCTTTAGAAAATAACTATGACAATACTTCAGGTGCAGTAAAGCTATTCTATAATTTTGGCACTCACAACATTAATGACGGCTATAACGATTATTCAAGTTTTATACCTGATTATCGTTTTAGATCAAACGACCAGATGTTTGGTGCTTCAGCATACCAGTCATTTAGTTTTTTTGAAGGAAACAAAACAACTGCAGGTATAGATCTGCAGCGCTTTGGAGGTGAAGCAATCACCAAATTTCCCAATGAACCAGCAAGAGATTCTACTCAGGTAGATATACACTTAAACAATGTAGCTGTTTATCTGAACGTTCAGCAAACAGTAATGGATGAACGACTGACATTTAACGCGGGTATCAGACTTGATCATCATGAACTAAACGGTTCTGAATGGGTACCTCAACTTGGATTAAGTTTTACACCTACATCTTATACTTCGATAAAAGGGATTTTAAGCAAAGGTTTCAGGAATCCTACTATAAGGGAATTGTATATGTTTCCTCCACGAAATGCTGACTTGAAGGCGGAGCGACTTATGAACTATGAAATATCGCTGCTTCAGATGCTCCCGGAAATCGGAATCAGTCTGGGTATTAACCTGTTCTATATCAAAGGTGATAATATTATTCAGACTCAAATTGTTGAAGGAAGACCATTGAATGTAAATAGTGGAGAAGTTGAAAACAGAGGGTTTGAACTTACTGCTAACTATAATATATCAGAGGAATTAAGATTATCTGCCAATTACAGTCTGCTTGATATGACATACAAAATAATTGGAGCTCCTGAACATAAGTTTTACGTGAATGCCAATTATAATATCGGCAATTGGGAAATATCTTCCGGTGTGCAATATTTGGGAAATCTGTATACTGCTGTAAGACCTGAACCGGTTACAGAAAACGTTTGGTTATGGAATGCCAGGGTTAATTATAAGGCACTTGAATGGCTGAATATATTTGTAAGAGGAGAAAATTTGCTTGGTGAAAAATATGAAATAAATATAGGATATCCTATGCCGGGTGCTACTGTTTTCGCGGGAATAGGGATCGATTTATAGATAATAAATATAAAATGTTGACTTAATAGGGTGTTTAAAACACTCCATTTGAGATTATCAGAAATGAAAACTGAAAAATCGAAAAAATTAAATATTATGGACCGACGGAAATTTTTACGTTCAGTAGCTCTAACAGGAGCTGCCATTACAACAATGAAGGATGCAGATGCCATGAGCATACTTTCACAATCTTTCCAAACCAGTAATGCCACTGCCAAGTATGATCTGGTTGCAGTAATGGGAGGAGAACCTGAAGCTATGTTTCGCAAGGCAATTGAGGAGATGGGGGGTATGAAAAACTTCATAAACAAAGGAGATAAAGTTTGCATTAAACCCAATATTGGTTGGGACCAACCAGTTGAGATGGCTGCGAATACTAATCCTAAGCTTGTTGCTGAAATCATTAAACATTGCTTTGAAGCTGGTGCTTCTGAGGTGAGGGTATTTGATCATACTTGCGACGATTGGCGCAAATCTTATGCTAACAGCGGAATAGAAGAAGCTGCTAAAAGAGCTGGAGCTGAAGTTTTACCTGCACATCAGGAGTCTTATTATAAAACAGTTTCAATACCAAAAGGCAGAAACCTGAAGAGTGCGAAGATTCATCAGGCTATTGTAGACAGTGACAAGTGGATAAATGTACCAGTATTAAAAAATCATGGTGGAGCACAGCTTACTATTTCTATGAAAAACTATATGGGTATAGTTTGGGACAGGGGATTTTTCCATGCAAACGATTTACAGCAATGTATTGCAGATATATGTACTTATGAAAAAAGACCCGTTCTGAATATAGTGGATGCTTATAGACTAATGAAAACTAGTGGACCAAGAGGTAAATCCCTTTCTGATGTAGTGCTTTCAAAAGGTCTGTTCATGTCTCAGGACATTGTAGCTGTTGACACTGCTGCTGCAAATTTCTTTAATCAGGCACGCGAAATGCCACTTGAGAATGTTGCTCATATAGCAAAAGCTCAGCAGTTGGGCCTGGGAACCATGGAGCTGGATAAACTGAATATCAGAAGAGTTAGGATTTAATTTTAATCTTAAGTTAATTGATTCATTATTTATGATAACCCGATAATTAATCGGGTTATCATAAATGTATTTAAATAGATGAAATAAGCATGCTAAAAAAAATTCGTGTTACACTATCTGTAATAATTGTAGCCCTTATAACTCTTTATTTCCTGGATTTCAGAGGATTCTTACCTGAAGGACTAAAATTTCTGACTGAGATACAATTTATCCCTGCGTTGCTTTCGTTGAATGCAATCGTACTTATTGCACTATTACTATTAACTTTGCTTTTTGGAAGAGTTTATTGTTCCTCTATCTGTCCAATGGGGATATATCAGGATTTTACAGCATGGCTTTCTAAGAAGTACAGTAAAAAAAAGAGATACAATTACAGTAAGGCAAAAAACATTTTACGATGGAGTGTATTAGGAGCTACGGTAGTCGCTTTTATTGCCAGTTTAAACTTTTTAGTTGGTCTTCTCGATCCATACGGTGCTTATGGCAGAATTGCAACTCATATTTTCAAGCCCGCCTATCTGGCTGGAAACAATCTTCTTGAAACAATCTTCACTTCATTTGGCAATTATTCTTTTTACAAAGTAAGCATCTATACTTTAAGCGTCTCCTCAATGATTATAGCGTTAATTACTCTGCTTGTAATCGGCTATTTGGCATGGAAAGGTGGAAGAACATACTGTAATACAATATGTCCGGTTGGTACTACACTCGGCTTTTTTAGCAAGTACTCACTTTTCAAAGTTCAATTTGTTAATGAAAAGTGCAATATGTGCGGACTCTGTTCAATGAAGTGTAAAGCATCTTGCATAGACTCTAAGAATAAAGATATCGATTACAGCAGATGTGTTACATGCTTCAACTGCATTGAAGTCTGTAAGCGTGATGCTATGAAGTATAATATTACAGATTTCAGTAAAGTTAAAGAGAGCTTACTTCCTAAATCAAAAAAACAAGTTAGTGCTATATCTCCCGAAACATCTGTTAATAGTGTTAATGAGTCTAAGCGACGTTTTCTTTCAGCAACTCTGGTTACCAGTCTTGCAGCAAGTAGACTACTCGCACAGCAAGTCTCAGGAGATATTCTGCCAAAAAGAGAGCTTAAAAGACAAATTCCAATTGCACCTCCAGGGGCACTTTCATTTGATCACCTGCGCGAAAAATGCATCTCATGTCATTTATGTGTTAGTAAATGCCCTTCACGTGTAATTAAGCCTGCACTACTGGAATATGGACTTAGTGGAATTATGCAGCCAAAACTATATTTCGATCGGGGGTTCTGTAATTATGACTGTACTGTATGTGGTGATGTATGCCCCACCGGTGCCATACTTCCATTAACTGTTGAGGAGAAAAACCATACACAGATGGGTAAAGTACAGTTTATTAAAGAAAATTGTATTGTATATTACGATGAAACAAGTTGTGGAGCATGTTCGGAACATTGTCCTACTCAGGCTGTTCATATGGTACCCTATAAGGATCACCTAACAATTCCTGAAACTGATCAATCTATTTGTGTAGGTTGCGGAGGATGCGAGTATGTTTGTCCAGCCATACCATACAAAGCAATTTATGTAGAAGGATTAGATATTCATAATACTATCGAAATAAAACACGAGGAGGTTGAAGAGATTGTTATTGATGATTTCGGCTTCTGAAATATAATAACGCAGAAAGAGTTATGTCAACTGTAAGAATTGTAAGAAAAAAGTTTAGTTTTCACTTTCTGATTTTCATAATGGGACTATATAGTTTCCACTCTATAGCCCAGGATAAAACAGTTAGAATAGTTCAGATTACAGATCCGCAGTTTGGATTCTTTGATGAAAACAGTGGTTTTGAAAAAGAGACCATACAATATTCTGAAGCTATCAGTCAAATCAATAAACTAAAACCTGATTTTGTAGTAATTACTGGTGATTTTGTAAACAACTCAAGAGACCTTAATCAAATTGAAGAATTCAAGAGAATTACAGCAGGATTGAATAATGAAATTCCGTTCTACTTAAGTCCAGGGAATCATGATCTGGGACAGAATCCGGTAAAAGAAGATTTTGATATTTATTTCTCGCATTATGGAGAAGGCAATGACAGGTTTGCATTTGAATACAACAATTCATATTTCATAGGATTAAATTCTGTCATCATTAAATCTGGGACGAATAAGAAAGAAGAAAGAGAGCAGTTTCGCTGGCTAAAAAAGAGACTTAAGAAAGCAAAATCGTCAGATGTGATTATTGTTTTTACACATTACCCTTTCTTTATAAATGATTTTGAAGAAGATATCACTTACTCAAACCAAAGTAAGGAAGAGAGATTAAAATACTTCACTCTATTTGAAAAGTATGGTGTGGATGCTATTTTTTCCGGACATTTACATAACAATGCAGAAGCTGAACATAATGGTATTTTGATGATCACGACCAATTCTGCAGGGCGACCATTAGGTAAGGCAGAACCTGGATACAGATTAATTGAGTTAAAAGATGGTATTATAAATACAAAATACATTAATTTGAATCCTTGACATATTTAATTGTTAAACAATGTAATTTGTATTCTAATAGTCCTGTTTCATCTTATACTTTCCATATTTTTGTACTTGTAATAATTATAACAGTGGTATAAGATGAAAAAAAATGGGTTAACAATTCTCATATTAATGGTATCTATAGTAAGCTATGCTCAAAACAGCATGGAGCATATTTTACATGAAATAGAATCAAATAACACAACCCTTTTGTCATTACAAAAACAGGTTGAAGCTCATAAATTAGGAAATAAGTCTGGTATCTACTTACCAAACCCTGAAGTAGAATATACTCATTTATGGGGTACTCCTATTGAGATTGGTAACGAAAGTACATTTGCAATTACACAGTCGATGGACTTCCCTACTGCATATGGACACAGGAATAAAATTTCTAATATGCAGAATCAAAACCTTGATCTATTATACAGTTCAGAAAGAATAAACCTGCTTTTGCAGGCAAAACAGCTAATAATAAATCTCACATACTACAATGCTCTATCAAAAGATTATGAAAATAGGATTAAGATAGCAGAGGAGATTGCAGAATCATATCAGAGAATGTTTGACGAAGGGAAAATTGACATTCTGGAGAGAAATCAGGTTTATATGGATTTTCTAACCTGTATAAATGAGAAAGAAAAAATTGATATTGAGAGGAAGTCTTTATTAAATGAATTGAAAACATTGAATGGAGGAAAAGAAATTGAGTATGAATCAACAGTATTTATCCTATCTCCACTACCTGCAAATTTCAATGAATGGTATCTCAAAGCAGAGTCAATGAGTCCAATTCTACAATATCTGACCAAACAGATTGAAATAAGCAAGCAACAGTTAAAACTCAATAAGGCTCTATCTTTACCTAAATTATCTGCAGGTTATGTTGATGAGAGAATTTTGGGACAAAAGTTACAGGGAGTTACTATAGGAGTATCAATACCTCTTTGGGAAAACAAGAATAGTGTTAAGCAGGCCAAAGCAGATATAGTGTATAATGAAACTACACTGGAGGATAATAAAATTCAGTATTACATCAAACTACAAAACCTTTTCATTAAAAGTGTTGATCTGCAGAAAACTGCATTAAAATATCGCCAGGCGCTTTCTACATATAATAGTGTACCTATTTTAAGAAAAGCTCTGGAAGCTGGTGAGATTACATTACTAAACTATCTGATGCAGATAGAGAACTATTATGATGCTTATAATAATATGCTTGAGGTAGAAAGAGACTACGCACTTGCAGAAGCTGAGTTATCTGCCATTGCGTTGTGAGAAATAATTCATATTTATTTTGTTTGAATATTTAAATCCTATAACTTTGCAATGATTAGATAAAAAAAATGAAGAGAATATTATCCATATATCTGCTAATCGCAATGATGATTACAGCAATTCAACCAATAATTGCTATGCATTATTGTAATGATGAACTGAGATCTCTTCAAATATTTCAATCAGAAGGAAATCAAAATTTCTGTTGCAAAGATTCTCATGGTCATGATCTTTTAATTACAGGCAATTTTTGTTGTGAAACAGAAATGATGAAACTTACAACAGATGAGTTTCAAAATAAAACCGAGCAGCTTGTCACAAGGATAACCCCAGTTCCAATTGATATTTTAGGTTTTACTTTGACAAATCAGATAACTTCTTATGAGCCGGAAACGGATTCATCAATAACCTCATTAAAATTTCCCCCTAAGGGTCTTTACCTTGAAGATGTGAGTATCCTTACTTACATCTGTATCTACCGTATTTGATTATACAAGAGTATTGTATTAAGACATGGGTAATAATTTTTCACCCATAAAAAGCTGTATACAATAGACTCTATTCTGTATATCAAAATATATACAAACAGAAAACACTATAGACCTATCACTGTTTTATAGTTTCAGCCTAACCAATCATAATAAACTTATTAACAAATATATTCTATGATCAACAAAATCATAAAGTATTTCCTGACTAATAGGGTGGTTACTATCCTATTTCTGTCAGTAATTATCATTTGGGGAATATCAGTAGCTCCATTTAACTGGCACAGTATTCTGCCAAGAGATCCGGTACCAGTTGATGCTATTCCTGATATTGGAGATAATCAGCAGATCATTTCTACAGAGTGGATGGGTCGTTCCCCCAAAGATATCCAGGAGCAAATAACATATCCGCTTACCACTTCACTTCTTGGGATTCCGGGTGTGAAGACTATCCGTAGCTCCTCGATGTTCGGAATGTCGTTCATCTATGTGATTTTTGAAGAAGACGTTGAGTTTTATTGGAGTCGCTCACGAATTCTTGAGAAGTTAAATTCACTTCCAGCGGGAACATTGCCTTATGGAGTTCAACCAAGCTTGGGACCAGACGCTACAGCTTTGGGACAGATATTCTGGTACACACTAGAAGGTCGCAATCCTGTTACTGGTGAACCAACCGGAGGATGGGACCCGGCAGAGCTAAGATCTATACAGGATTATCAGGTAAGATATAGCCTTGCATCTGCTGGAGGAGTGGCCGAAGTAGCTTCAATAGGAGGCTTCATAAAGGAATATCAGGTTGAAGCTAATCCAGATGCTATGAGAGCTTATAATATAACTTTAATGGATCTGATGTATGCAATTCAGAACAGTAACCTTGATATAGGAGCAGAAACTGTTGAAATCAACAGGGTTGAATATCTTGTGCGCGGATTAGGATATATAAAAAGTGTCTCTGACCTGGAGGAGGCTGTTGTTACTGTACGTGAAGGAGTACCCGTAAAACTTAAAGATGTAGCTTTTATAAACATTGGCCCAGCTACTCGTCGCGGTGGTCTCGACAAAGAGGGTGTTGAAGCTGTTGGCGGTGTTGTTGTGGCACGATACGGATCAAATCCACTTGAGGTTATTAATAATGTTAAGGATCAGATAGCTGAACTTGAATCGGGACTTCCGCAGAAAACGCTTGAAGATGGAACAGTATCAAAGGTTACTGTTGTACCATTTTATGATAGAACAGGATTAATCCATGAAACAATTGGTACTCTCGAAAACTCCCTGTCTCTGGAAATACTTATTACCATAATTGTAGTGATAGTACTGGTGTTAAATTTAAGAGCATCAATTGTTATCTCAAGTATATTACCTGTTGGCGTTCTATTTACATTCATAGTGATGCGCAATATGGGAATAGATGCAAATATTGTTGCCCTTTCAGGAATTGCCATAGCTATTGGAGTTATGATTGATATTGGCGTAGTGTTTGTAGAGAGTACTATCCGAAATATGGAGATGGTTGAAAACAAAGAAAAGCTAAAAGGCAAACCATTCATCGACCTGATTCATAAAAGCATAAGTGAAGTATCAAGTGCAATTCTAGTTGGTTTTATAACCACTGTTATTAGCTTCCTTCCCGTGTTTTTTCTGGAAGCTCAGGAGGGAAAGATGTTTAGTCCCCTAGCTTACACAAAAACAATTGCCATAGTAATATCTTTTATTCTTGGAATAACAGTAATTCCTACTCTTATATATTATTTCTTTTCTTTTAAAATTACTTCTGAAAAGGTTAAAAAGGTAAGCAACATTATTATGGTTGCAGGTGGTATAGCACTAATCATTATTACTGGTAATGTTCTGTATACAGTGTTTTTACTTTTTGGAATAAACAATCTTTTATCACATATATGGCCTGACAGGGAAGCCGTTAATATTATAAATATTGCCATTGCTATTGTTGCAGTATCTTATCTGTTAACTATTGAATGGCTTCCATTGGGAACTGATATAGGGTTGTTCAGCAATTTTATATTTGTAGTTTTTATTATTTCTGCTGTGCTGGGAATTCTATGGTTACTTGTTATATATTACGAAACAATTCTTAGATGGAGTTTAGCCAACAGATGGAAATTCATGGCTATCCCCATTGTGACAGTATTATTAGGTGTTGTTATCTGGCTTGGATTCGATAAAACCTTTTCAGTAGTTGCAAAAAGTTTTGAAACAGTTGGCTGGAAATCTTTCAGAAAGACAGGTTTCTGGCAATCTGCCTCTAACAGATTCCCGGGATTAGGTCAGGAATTCATGCCTAGTCTCAACGAAGGATCCTTCCTATTAATGCCAACCACAATGCCGCATACTGGAATAGAACAAAATATTGAGTATATAGCTTTACTGGATAAACGCATATCAAATATACCTGAAGTGGAATCGATTGTTGGAAAATGGGGAAGAGTAAACTCGGCACTTGATCCTGCACCTACTCAAATGTTCGAAAATACAATCAACTATATTCCTGAATACATACTTGATGAAAATGGTCACCGTCAACGGTTTAAAACAAATCGTAAAGGAGAGTTTATACTTATTGACGGAACAACATATAACCCTGATGAGGATGCCTTCAGAGTTATTCCCGGAGACAGTTTAATAAAATCCAGATATGGTAAATATTTCAGACAGTGGCGTCATCATATTAAAAGACCCGATGATATATGGCAAGAGATTGTGAACTCTTCTCATTTGCCGGGAATGACTTCTGCTCCAAAATTACAACCAATTGATGCACGTCTGGTTATGTTGTCAACAGGTATGCGGGCTCCAATGGGACTTAAAGTATATGGTCCTGATCTTGAATCAATAGAAGAGGCAGGTAAAATACTCGAAGATGCTCTAAAAGATGTACCATCGGTATTACCATCTACAGTATTCTATGACAGAGCTGTTGGAGCTCCATATATAGAGATTAAGCTTAATAGGGACAATATGGCCAGGTATGGAATAACAGTTGCAAACCTTCAGGAAGTAATTAGTACAGCAGTTGGAGGAATGGCATTAACTACTACAGTTGAAGGTCTTGAGCGTTATCCTGTAAGACTAAGATATCCACGAGAATTGAGAGAAAATCCTGAAGAACTTGCTAAACTTATTATACCAACAGCTACAGGTGCTCAAATACCACTTGGAGATGTTGCTGAAATTGAATACACAAGGGGTGCACAGATGATCCAAAGTGAAAATACTTTTCTTTTAGGATATGTGATTTTTGACAAAATAGCTGGGAAAGCAGAAGTGGATGTTGTACATGATGCAGAAAAAGTATTACAAGATAAAATAAATAATGGGGAGATTAGCTTACCAAATGGAGTATCATACGCATTTGCGGGAAATTATGAACAACAGGCACGTGCTGCTCAAAGGTTATTAATAATTATACCTATAAGTCTTATAAGTATTTTATTGATTCTCTACTTCCAGTTTAAATCAGTTACTGCATCGCTAATTCATTTCTCGGGAGTATTTGTTGCACTGGCAGGTGGATTTATACTATTGTGGTTATACGGAGAACCCTGGTTTATGAACTTCTCTGTTGCAGGAACAAATATCAGGGATATGTTTCAGATGCATCAGGTAAATCTGAGTATTGCAGTTTGGGTTGGGTTTATCGCACTGTTTGGTATTGCTACGGATGATGGTGTACTTATGGGGACATTTATTCATGACACTTTTCTGGAGAGAGACCCACAAACAAAAGATGAGATTAGAGAAGCGGTTGTTTATGCCGGTTTAAAAAGAGTAAGACCGGCAGTTATGACTACAGCTTCTACATTAATTGCATTTCTACCGGTACTTACCTCAACTGGGAAAGGTTCGGATATTATGGTTCCTATGGCAATACCAACATTCGGAGGTATGATAATACAGTCTATGACAATGTTTGTGGTTCCAATTCTTCAATGCTGGTGGAGAGAAGGTGTTGTTAAAAGAAAAGAGAAATCAGAACAAAAAAGAATAAACAGTTATGAAACAGTTTAAATTTGAATATATATTGATGATACTGATAATGACATTTTTATCAGTTAAGGCAAAAGGTCAGGAGACAGATTCACTGGAACATTACTTGGAAGTGGCGGCTAGAAATAATCCTGGATTGAATGCTGATTTTCTAACTTATAAAGCTTCACTTGAAAAAGTATCACAGGCTGGTGCATTGCCAGACCCTCAACTAGATATGGGTATATTTCTTAAACCTATGAATATCGTAGGAGGTCAGCAGATAGCAGATTTCACACTTATGCAGATGTTTCCTTGGTTCGGTACAAAAAAAACAGCTCAGTCTGAGGCAACTCATATGGCAAAAATGTCATACGAGAAGTTCAGGGAGACAAGGGATAATCTTTATATGGAGGTTTATAGACAGTGGTATTTACTCTCTGCATTAAAAGAGCAGATTAATAATAATCGTGATAACCTTCAACTTCTAAAGCAACTAGAGGAACTTGCTCTTCGCAAAATATCTTCCTCTTCAAGTGGCAGTTCATCACTCTATTCACTCCCTACTCCACCACCCGTTACACAAAACAACAGGTCAACATCCGCCGGCAATAAAATGGCAGGTATGGGCTCAATGGGAGGTACAGCTATGTCAGGTAGTAATTCCTCATCAATGACCGGAATGAGCAGTTCCGCAAGTAACATGTCGGCAGATATGAGCAGTAGCCCCGGCATGTCAGATGTACTACGTATTCAGCTGGAAATGATTGAAATTGAAAATAATATCACTACCCTCCTTTCTGATATAGCTGCAGAGAAAGCAATATTCAATGCTTTGTTGAACCGTCCTGTTGAAATAGAAGTGGTTATACCTGATTCAATAGTAAAAGTACCCTTTATTTTTGATGAAAGAGTTTCAATTAATGAGATTGAGAGAGGGAATCCTATGTTAGGCATGTTCGAAGAAGAGGAGCTGGCTTATCGTGCAAAAAATGAAATGGATAAAAAGATGAGTTATCCTATGCTTGGACTTGGGTTACAATATATGCTGATTGGAGAAAACAAAACTGCATCTATGGATTCTGGAATGAAACCTGAAATGAGTGGTATGGATATGATTATGCCCATGTTTTCTATCTCTATTCCTATCTACAGGAATAAGTATAAGGCACAACAACGCGAGAATCGTTTCATGTGGGAATCTGCAAGAGAAAATTATAACAACACACTTAATATGCTCCAATCAGAACTGTTCAAGCTTAAACATGAACTTGACAATGCTGATCGGAAGATTACATTGTATCAGAAACAGGCACAACTGGCACGTGTAGCATATCAACTTGTTGTACAGGAATTTGTAACTGCAAAGAGTGATCTCACCAATGTAATTCAGGTGCAACGTCAACTATTGGATTATCAGTTGCGAGAAGCAGAAGCTATCGCAGAATACAACATGAAAGTGGCTTCGATCCGAAAACTAGGCTCTTTCAATACTTCAAACAATTAAAATAGACTCAATATTATGAAAAAGAATAAAATAAAAGAGATTGGCAATCATCCATTTTTCAGATATGGATTAATTTTATTAGCCGGAATATTCCTAGGCTGGCTTATTTTCTCGGGAAATAACGGGAAACAATCTTCACAACTAACATCAACTTTAGAAGAGGCTCACGATCACGATCACGGAGCTGATCCGACAGTTTGGACTTGCTCCATGCATCCACAAATACGAATGGATGAACCTGGACTTTGCCCTATCTGTGCAATGGATCTCATACCTCTTCAAACATCAGGTTCAGGTGATGCTGCAATAGATCCTGATGCTATTCAAATGAGCATTGAGGCAATTGCTCTTGCAAACATACAGACTACCAGAGTAAACCGCCAGAATCCTGTTAAAGATGTCAGACTATACGGAACCATTCAGGTAGATGAGCGATTGTCACAATCACAGACCTCACATGTGAGCGGACGCATAGAAAAGTTGTATGTTACATTTACCGGAGAAAGCGTACGTCGCGGGCAACCCATAGCTTCTATTTATTCACCTGAGCTACTAAACGCACAGCAGGAACTCATTGAAGCAGTAAAGATGAAAGATTTACAACCAGGTCTTTTACAAGCAGTAAGAGAGAAGCTCCGTCTGTGGAAGCTTACCGATGAACAGATCACAAGTATCGAACAGTCTGGTGAGGTTTCGCCACTAATAGACGTAACTGCCACCACAAGTGGAATAGTTATTTCAAAAAATGTAAACCAGGGCGATTATGTGAATACAGGCACTGTGCTATTCGATGTGGCCAACTTATCCCAGGTATGGGCAGTGTTTGATGCATTCGAATCTGATCTCCCATTCCTTAAGGTAGGTGACCGCTTAGAATACACCCTTCAGTCGCTGCCCGGTAAAACATTTTCGGGAAGGATATCCTTTATCAATCCTATTCTGGATCCTTCCACACGTACTGCCAAAGTACGTGTAGAAACATCAAACCCCGGTATGCAACTAAAACCGGAGATGTATGCAAACGCCCTCATCAAAGCATCACTTAAACAATATAATAATGAACTTGTTATTCCTAAGACAGCAATATTATGGACCGGCAAGCGCTCTATAATATATGTAAAGCAACAGAATACTGAAACACCTGCTTTTATGCTTCGAGAAGTGGAACTTGGACCGTCTCTTGGTGATTCCTATGTTATTTTGTCCGGACTCTCTGACGGTGAGGAAATAGTTACAAATGGTGCATATATTATTGATGCAAGTGCTCAATTGTCCGGTAAGCAAAGCATGATGAATGAAACAGCAGGAAGGGCGGTTACAGGGCACGAAGGACACAATATGCAGACTACCTCTGCGAGTGGAGAGCATGCGATGCTAACTGTACAGGGATTATGCGAGATGTGCAAGGATCGTATTGAGAAGGCTGCCATGGCAATAAACGGTGTAAGTGTTGCCAGTTGGGATTTAAAGACGAAGCAACTGCATCTTAATTTCGATCCTGCAAAAACATCAGTAGATGAGATAGCAAAAGCTGTAGCAAAGGCAGGACATGATAATGATAAATATAAAACAGATCAGTCTACTTACGATGCGTTGCCTGCTTGCTGCAAATACAGGGGTTAATCAATCAGATAATTCAAATTTAAAAAAGTAACAAAATGAAAAAAGTAATATTAGCGACATTTGCACTGTGTACACTCTTGTTCATTGCCTGTAATTC
>NZ_JAQVHI010000057.1:0-6162 GCF_028696275.1 Lascolabacillus sp. | reverse complement strand
CGTGAGGCCATTGGTACGGCACTTAGCCCGGTTGCTCCTACAAGTGGATTGATCTTTTTCTTAGATCCCTTATTATATAACTTAACTGTAAGTATACCTCCGGCTATTGAGATAGCGAAAGCAAAGAGACCAAGAACTAGAATCCCTATAGTCTCCCATCTCAGGAACACCTCTGCAGGCATAGTTGCACCAACACAGACTCCCAAGAATACGGTAGCCGTGTTCATAATTGGACCAGAGGCTGCATCTGCCAGACGTGCTGTGTTGGGGCCAATCTCTTTCAGCAGATTACCAAGCATTAGCATACCTATAAGTGGTGCAGCAGATGGAACAAGTATTGCTACAACTAATGTAAGAACTATAGGGAATAAGATTTTTACTGTTCTTAAGTGCTTGATTTCGTATTTAGGTGGATATAGTTTATCTTGCTTCTTCATATTGATCATGAAATCATCTTTGGTCATTAGCAATTTTGCAACACCGGGAATGATTACCGGAACCATTGCCATATAAGAATATGCAGCAATTGCGATTGGACCTAACAAGTGAGGTGCCAGCTTTATTGTAGTATAAATTGCGGTAGGTCCATCAGCACCTCCAATTATACCCATCGAAGCTGCTTCAGGCAATGTATAACCCATTATAACAGCAAGGAGTACAACTGTAAAGATACCTATCTGCGCTGCACTGCCAAAAAAAGCAAGCTTCAGATTTCTAAGCATTGGGCCAAAGTCAGTTAATGCTCCCACACCCATAAAAATTATAGGTGGAAGAAGACCCGATTTGATCAGTGAATAGTAAAGAAAATTGATTATTCCATATTCACTTGCAATCTCCGGGAGGTTCATCAGACTCCCGTCAGCCTCGACAACCATACTGCTTTCAACTACTGCCAGTCCAGCTCCCGGCAAATTAGCAAGTAGTACCCCAAAGCCTATTGGTACAAGCAGTAGTGGCTCATACTCCTTAAATATACCCATATATAAAAGGATACCTGAGATAATCCACATTAGTACAGTGCCCCACTCTACAAATGCAAAACCTGTTACATCAAGAACGTTATTAAAGAATTCTATCATTACTACTGCAATTTAATAAGTATATCATCCTCATCAACTGTATCACCATTTGCAAAACATATCTCAGTCACAGTTCCATCCACCTCTGAAGCAATTGCATTGTATGTCTTCATAGATTCGATGTATCCAATAATATCATTTTTTTTCACTTTATCTCCAACCTTTATAGCAGTTTCACTCGAATCTTTTGTAAGGAAGAATTTTCCTTCCAGCGGAGAAGGTATCTCTTTTAGCTGGCCTGTTGACTGCACTACTACTGGTGCAGGAGCTGACTCTGCAGGTTTAGCTGCAGTTGGTGCCTGACTTATTGTGCCATTTCCGTTATCTGGATAATTTATGTGAACCACATACTCCTCTTCATCAATATTAACAACTAGTGTTTTTGGTTGGAATCCATTTCCGTTATAAGCAGGAACAGTATTGATTGATTCAGAAGCTTCTTTTTCGGCTTTCCTTTTTGCAATATCTTCATCAAATTCTCGTTTTGCATCACCTGATTTATATGCCCTGTACTGTTCTGGATGCATTGCAAGTTCGAATAGCTCTTCGTCATCCAGACCAGTGTCCCAGTTTTTCTTTTCCATCTCTGCACGGTACTCATCCAGTTGATCTGGATAAAGATCCTGTGGGTTACCTGTATAAAACTCAAGGCCTTTGCTTTTAGCCATCTCTATTATCTCAGGTGCAGGATCCACCGGAAGTTTACCTGTTTTGCCGAGTATCATATCCCACACATTATCAGCAATCATAGACCAGCGCTTTTTACCTTTCTCAAGCTGAAGTACGTTCATTAGCGCAAGGTTTTTAACATATTGACTATAAGGTGTCACCAATGGAGGATATCCCACCTTTGGCCATACATATGTTACTTCTTCAAAAAGCTTAATCATCAAGTCATCTTGAGTAAGTTCATTCTGATTATGCTTCCTTTTCCACTTGTTAATTGAAGCTAGGTTATTTTCAAGATCAGACATCAAACTACCCATCATTCCACCTGGTAAACCGGGACCTATAAGAAGCGAATTCATCATCCTGTTCTTTGGATTTATGTAGTATCCTAAGAAATCATCCATATATTTCTGTGTGAGGGTACGCACTTTCATATATGCATTCATGTTGATCTTTGGCACATTAAATCCGGCATCTTTCAACATTGCCTGTATTGCAAGAATATCTGCATGCCCTGTTCCCCATGAAAGTGGCTCCATACCTGCATCAATATAATCTGCTCCGGCATAGGCCGCTTCAAGAATTGAAGCCATCTGGAAACCGGGTCCGGCATGACCGTGATATTGAATAACTGTTTTTGGGTGACGCGCTTTTATATTCTTGATTATTTTCCCAATACTTGCAGGACGTCCAACACCTGCCATATCTTTAATACATATCTCATCTGCACCCATTTCAATAAGGGTGTCAGCAAGCTGAGTATAATATTCAACTGTATGTACAGGAGATACTGTGATACATAATGCTGCCTGAGAAATCATTCCGGCCTCTTTTGCATATTTAATAGAGTTTTCAAGATTTCTGGGATCATTAAGACCATCAAATGAACGAGCAATGTCAGTACCCTGTTTTTTCTTAACATGAAACATCAGTCTGCGTACATCAGCTGGTACAGGACTCATACGAATAGCGTTAAGTCCACGCTCTAACATATGCGTTTGTATACCGGCATCATTAAATGGTTGTGTCCATTCACGAACAGATTTATTTGGGTTTTCACCAAAAAGAAGATTTATCTGCTCAAAACCTCCTCCATTGGTTTCTATACGATCAAAACACCCCATATCTATGATTGCAGGAGCAACCTCTGTAAGTTGTTCAACCGTCGGCACATATTTTCCCGACGATTGCCACATGTCTCTATAGAGAAGACTGAATTTAATCTCTTGTGCCATATATTATTTATTATTTCTTTTTTTGAATTGATTCTACTCTGCCCTGTCCTTGTGTTATCACGTCAACTGCAGCTGTTATGGCTGCAATTTTTCTTGTATTTGTTTTCTTATTCTTTTTTGTGGTACCATCATTTCTATTATCTTTTACATATTTATTGGTTAAGGTTATGATCATTCCACCAAGTAGTACAACTAGCCATAAAACTATAACAACCATAATCATACCAATAAACAATAAGCCTAATGCGGTTCCAAGATTTTCCATACGTATCTTACTTAAATTAAATAATTGAAGTTTCTCTAACCTAATTTCTCTTCAGTGATTTTCCATAACCTCAATTTAAATTGAAAGGAATAGGGACATTTTTATGAGAGAGTGTAAGTTTCTAAATTCAAAATTACAAATAATATTCGAAATTATGCACGAAAGGCTTCAAATTGCGCATTAATAAACAAAATTTAAGACATATTTCTTAAAATAGATAATCAGCTTTCTGTAATCATATTTTTATTTCAGAAAGCTGATAAAAATTAAAGCGTTAAATTAATTTTCAATATTCATCTACTGTATGATTCCATTTGAATAGCTTCATAAACTCAACTACAACAATAGGAACAATTGAAAGTGCAGTTACATATAACCAGTGAACAGCATCCATTTCTACTACACCAAAGATATTTCTTAAAACAGGAATAAGTAATACAGCCATCATTAACAAAGCAGAAGCAAGTATCGCCAGTATTAAGTTTTTATTACTTGCAAGACTTGTTCTAAAGGATGATAACTTATTTGAATGCAAGTTTCTTACATGGAACAATTGAGAAAAGGCAAGTACAGCGAAAGCCATTGTTTGACCAAGTACCTGTCCACCATCATTACATCCTATATAATAAGCTGCAAGTGATATTAGTCCAATTGTTGAACCTTGATAGACAATACGCCAGATCATCCCTTTTGAAAAGAAACCTCTCTTTGGATCACGTGGTTTTCGTGTCATAACATCTTTTTGAGCCGGATCCATACTTAAGGCAAGTGCAGGAAGACTGTCAGTTACCAGATTTACCCATAATATGAGAATAGGTGATAATGGATTACCTAAATTAAGGATTGCAGCAATAAATATCAGCAGTACTTCACCCATATTGGCAGAAAGAAGAAACTGAATTACTTTGAGTATATTATCATAAATACGACGACCCTCTTCTACCGCAGTTACTATAGTTGCAAAATTATCATCGGTAAGCACTACATCTGACGCATCCTTAGCTACTTCGGTACCAACAATTCCCATTGCTACACCTATATCTGCCTGTTTTAGTGCAGGTGCATCATTTACACCATCACCGGTCATCGCAACAATATCACCATGACTTTGCCAGGCTTTTACTATTCGCACCTTATGCTCAGGGGCAACTCGTGCATACACTGAGTAATCGCGTACATTGCGAGTAAGCATCTCATCATCCGTTTCCTCTAAATCGCTGCCGGTAACAGCTTTGTCACCCTCTTTAAATATACCTATCTCATCAGCAATTGCAATGGCAGTAACTTTATGATCGCCTGTAATCATTACAGGACGAATACCTGCAGTCTTGCATTTTTTTACAGCATCTACAACCTCAGGCCTTGCAGGGTCTATCATGCCAAGCAGACCGATAAAGATCAGATCGTTTTCAATATTTTCTGAATTTACATCTTCAGGAATCTCATCTATATCTTTATATGCTACTGAGAGTACTCGCAGAGCTGATTGCCCCATATTGGTGTTCTCTTTACGAATGGTCTCTATATCCTCTTTAGTAATTGGTCTTATATTACCATGTATAAGAATTCGTGAAGTCACATCAAGTACTTCATCCAATCCACCTTTAACATTTACACGATAAGCATCATTTTCCATCCTGTTTATGGTAGTCATCCTTTTCCTCTCTGAATCAAAAGGTACTTCGCTGATTCTGGGGAATTTTTTTTCTATTTCATTTTTATTGACACCTAGTTTAAGTGCAATATCAACTATAGCTGTTTCAGTAGGATCTCCGGAAAGTTCATGATCTCCATTAGGTAAAATTTTAAGATGCGAGTCGGTGCACAAAAGTGAGCAATGCAGTAAAATATTTTCATCATCATCCTGTTCTTCCGGAAGAGGCAGGTTTCTAAAATTAATTTTATTGCCACCTGCCCAGCCTTCAACAACTGTCATTTTGTTCTGTGTAAGAGTTCCGGTTTTATCTGAGCAGATTACAGTAGTACTACCAAGAGTTTCAACAGACGGTAAAGTACGTACTATCGCATTCTTTTTAACCAGTCGCTGTACTCCAATTGCCAGAACAATTGTGGACACAATTTGAAGACCTTCGGGAATGGCTGCCACTGCAAGGCTAACTGACATCATTAACATTTCTAACCAATGATTACCATATATAATACCAATTACAAATATTACTGTACAGATAACCAAAGCTACATACCCTAAAACTTTTCCAAGCTGGCCAAGTCGTTTACTCATAGGTGTTTCTGTTGCCTCCGTGGATTGTAGCATATTAGCAATCTTTCCAACTTCGGTATTCATTCCGGTGCCTACTATTACTCCTCTTCCGCGACCATAAGTGACTATACTGGTTGAGAATGCCATGTTTGTTCTGTCACCCAGAGTTATATCACTACCTTCAAGTGTGGATTCAATCTTATCAACCGGAACTGACTCTCCCGTAAGAGCAGATTCCTGCACTTTTAAGTTGAATGCTTCAATAAGTCTCATATCAGCGGGAATAATATCTCCTGTATCAAGGACTACAATGTCACCTGGTACAATTTCTGTGGAATCTATCTCTTCAATCTGTCCCTCACGCATAACTTTTGTGCGTGGAGAACTCATTTTATTTAATGCCTCTAATGAAGTTTGTGCTTTTCTCTCTTCTACTGTACCAATTATTGCATTAAGTAACAATATTGCAATTATAACAAAAGATTCTACAAGCCCTTCTCCTTCCATAACCCCAATCACTCCTGACACAATAGCTGCTATAAGTAATATAGCCACCATACTGCTTTTGAACTGTTCAAGAAAAACTGAAAGTAATGATTTTTGTTTTTTTGAAGCTAATTTATTGAGACCATATTTTTCTCTGCGTTTTTCTATTTCTGTTTCTGAAAGCCCCATTTCAGGATTAACTCCGAA
>NZ_JAQVHI010000028.1:0-27306 GCF_028696275.1 Lascolabacillus sp. | reverse complement strand
GCTCTGCCTGAGCTGTCAATAATTCTAGTTCTTGTAGTGTTGGTAGAACTTCTGCCTGATACAGCTGAACGAGTGCTTGAAGCTGTACTTCCTCCAGATAGAGCTGAGCGTGTTGCGGTTCTGCTTGTAGAGCTTCTACCTGATAAACCGGCGGTTGCAGATGAAGAGGTGTTAGCTAAGCTTCTTCTGTAAATACCTGAACTTCTGCCTGAACGGTTTCGAGTCAGACTACTGTAGTAGCCATCATAAAATCCATGAGAGTATCCTCCATAGTAACCGTAATAACTGCCATAATACCATGGATCGTACCAACCACCGTAATACCATGGGTTGTACCATCTGCTCCAGCCACCATACCATCCAGCGTATCCGTAATACCATGGGTCATACCATCTTCCATAGTACCATGGTGAATACCAGCGACTGTAATACCATGGATTATACCATGGGTCATACCATGGATAGAATGAGCTCCAACCCATTCCATAATAGATATTAGTATTCCATCCCCTGTTATTATATCCTTCGTAGATATCATCACCTACATAAACTATTACTTCATCAGCACCTGTTATTCTTATGCTTGATTCAGGCTCGTGAAACCTTACTATTCTATCTGTATACTCATACTCTGTATACTCATCAGATTTTTCGGTATAACCTAGCTCGTTTATTGTATCAGTATTATTGCCACGGCGATTATATTCGTCAATATCCCTGCCATTCGCAGTTACTTCCATATTTGAAACATCACCCTGAACAATTACTACTCTTTTTTTCTGTTGTTCTGGTTCTTCGTACTTACGAACTTTTTCAGTTTCCTTTTGAGAAGGATCAGCATAGATATCATCCCATTCCTGAGCGAAACCTAATAGAGGTATAGTGACCAATAAAACCGAAAGTAAAAAATTTTTAGTTTTCATTGTCTCTTCCTTTTTATATTGTTGCTTTATTTGTTTCTATCACTGTATTCGACTAATTTACCTATCGATAGTTTAATCTAAAACCATATAATATAATAGGTTTACATACAAATATACAAGTAAATAGGGTATTCTACTATCTAAAAGATGCAGAATATGAATAAACGCTGCATTATCTTTGGTTAAAAAACATCAATCTTAAGACCATCGTAGGCAAAATAGGTGTTTTGAGGCAGTTCTTTTTCTATTTTACCATGCAACCCCATTTCATGACTCATGTGAGAGAAGTAGGTCCTTTTTGCTGCAATTCTTTTTGAAATATTCAATGCTTCACTCAGAGACTGGTGCGAAATATGTTCTGTTTTTCTAAGCGCACTTATTACAAGAGTATTCAAACCCGTTAATTTGGAATATTCACTTTCAGGAATCGATTTAACATCAGTAAGATATGCAAAATCCTTTATCCTAAACCCCATAATTGGAAGCTTGTAATGCATAACTCTTATTGGGGTAATTTTTAATCCTTCAATATCAAAACTATCATACTCATTAATCCGCTTGATTTCTATGTCCGGTACACCTCCATATTTCTTTGGATTAAAACAGTATGGCAATCGTTCCCTGATGACATTCTCCAGGTGTTCTTCCATATACAGTTTTACTGAGCCAAAAATTGAAAAAGGTCTTAGATCATCAATTCCACCAACATGATCGTAATGCTCGTGTGTCAAAAGCATGCCGTTAATTTTACCGAAAGGCATTCCCATCATTTGTTGTCTGAAATCTGGAGTACAATCAATAATTAGTACTTTACCATCAACTTCAATCCTTACAGAAGAGCGTAATCTTTTGTCACGACTGTCATCTGATGTGCATACATCGCAATTGCAACCTATTTGAGGAACTCCTGTTGAAGTTCCTGTACCTAAAAAAAGTACTTTCATATGATACTTCTTAATAAAAAAAAGCTACTCCATTAGCGGGTAGCTTTCTTTTTCCTTTATGAAGTTATTATTAATAATCTCTCTCCAATATCCAAAGGTCATTGAAAGGTACCCCGTAAGTTCTCCTTAGATAGTCGGTATCCCCTTTTGCAGTATAAGTACTGTATATTTCGTTTCTTTTTGCAGCAGCTTGTTCTTTTGTGTCGTAGCTTGCTACAATCACTCTATACATACCTTGCTCATTCTCAGCCAGAATAACTTTGTGACCCTCGTTTTCCATTCTGCTTTTAAGTGACTCAGCATTAAGTTTTACACTTAGAGAAGCAATCACAACGTTAAATCTTTTTAGTCCTGCAGCATCAGTTGCATAAACCGGTTCAACTTTTTCTTTTCTAACAGATACTTCAACCGGAGGTAATGGACTTGCATCCTTTACAACTGTTGTTGGTTGAGATGCAGATTGCTGAATTTCTCTTTCTTTGGCAGCTTCATATACTTGTTTATATGCACTCTGTTTTGGTTTACAAGAGGTACCCAAAACCAACAATCCTGCAAAAAATAAAATTAAATGGAATTTTTTCATGTAAGTTGAGAATTTATTAATGTACGTAATAATCTAAATTTAAACGGTTATCGCAAAGATAGTAAAGAAGGTTATCTTTCTATTATTAGTCGTGTGAAAATAAATTAAAACTTGACCCTATGGTGCATCAAAAACAAGTCTGATTGGTCTCGGTGTTAGCTCAAGTTTTTGTCCATATGATAAAGTGTCGGTAAATACAGTATCTCTATAATTGGATTCCGGGTTGGCAATTAAATAAATATCCCATGCTCCCTCGTTAAGGCCAAAAAAATAGAACATTCCGTCAGGATCAGGGAAAGTAAAAAAGGTATCAGTTTCCTGGATAATGGCTACATATGGATTAGCCTCGATTGGTGCCACATAACCTTTAATAGATGCACCATAAGTTTCGGGGAAAGCCCTTGCTGAAGGCCTCAGAAACCAGTTTCCATTAATCTCTCTTATAGAAAGTGCTGCATTTATATCAATAATTATACTTGATATAACATTGGTCGCAAGATCAGCATTTATGTTTTCAATAACTACACCATCAATAATCTCAGGTGAGAGCTGCAATGGTACTGGAGCATCAGTAATAGTTACAATCCTATTGTTATTTCCAAGTATAATCTTTATTTTTTCAATCTTCTTGTATGATGGAAAGTACTGATCCACAAGTTGTACTGTTTTTCCGTTCAATAAGGTCAGCAGATTGTACTCCCCACCTGAATAATCAAGTGTTATCCATTCCCCTTCAATATTTGTAGAATCGGTTGCAAAAACAGAAATCTCATTAATATCTACATGAAGCTCTTTTAAAGTTAAAGATGTCGCATCTGTCAGTTTGATTCTTAACCTGGCTGCGTTTTCACTTACATCTTCTATATTGCAACCTGTAAACAGAATAATAGTTAATATTATTAAATAGTATGTATAAAAATTTGATTTCATTCTGTTGTATCTGTTAATTGATTGACAAAAATACATAATTCCAATTATCTTTGAACATCTAAATTAATTATATTCATCGAGTGCCCTATTAACAATACATTTAAACAATACTTTAACAAATATGTTATAAAATATATTTGAATAAATCGAAACAAACTACAATGAAACAGTTTATCTACTTTCTTAGCATCTCACTCCTATTAATAGGTTTGAATGCATGTAATCATCAAAAGGACAACAATTCGAATCAAAATAGTGAAGGTTACTCAGAGGCTTCAAATCCCACCACTGTTCAAAAAATTGATGCGACATTGTTACACGACAAATTAATGTCCAGCTTCAGTGACGACTGGATTGAAAGAGAGTCCGATCCTGATTTGTATCCTGAATATTATGGAGGTTCATATGTAGACAACAATGGAAATTTCGTAATTGCTGTTACAGGAAATGCTGATAGAAACAGAGAAGCTCTGAAAGAAATCCTGAATACAGAAAATTTCAGGATAGAAACTGTTAGTTACTCTTACCGACAGATGATGAAAGTTATGGACGAAATTGATAATTTTCTTGTAAGTAGCAATATACCTGACAACCATCCGATGCTGGAAAAATTTGCCGGTGCTTATCCTGATGTTATGGATAATAGGGTTAAGGTACTTCTTACAGAGATCAATAATGATATTATTAATTCATTCAAGAGAGATGTAACAAATTCCCCCTTGATCGTATTCGAACAAGGGGAAATTCCTGAATTATATTAATTTATCCTGCTTTAGGATTAGTTCTCATCTGTAGCAGGTAAACTAGATACCAGATTTCTGTCACCGAATGCATTATCTACACGTGCAACATTAACCCAGAATTTATTTTCTCTGACATAAGGAAGTGGATAAGCTGCTTTGCTTCTAGTGTAACTGTGCGTCCATTCATCAGCAGTAATCTCATACTCGGGGTGAGGGGCATTTACAAGAACATTATCTTCTTTGCTATATTCACCTCTTGAAACTTCAATTATCTCCTCATGGATCTCTATCATAGCATCAACAAAACGATCAAGTTCTGCTAAACTTTCGCTCTCTGTTGGTTCTACCATTAGAGTTCCATGAACCGGGAACGATAAAGTTGGTGCATGATAGCCATAATCAATAAGACGTTTTGCAATATCTGTTTCAGTAATACCTGATACATCCTTCAGACCACGGCAATCCAGAATCAGCTCGTGCCCTACTCTTCCCTCTGAGCCGCGATATACAATTCCATATGAATCATCGAGCTTTTCAGCAAGATAGTTTGCGCTCAAAATTGCTACGGCAGTTGCTTCCTTCAACCCTTGTGCACCCATCATCCTGATATACGCATAAGTAATTTCCAAAACTCCAGCACTTCCATAAGCTGCTGATGATACTGTATTCACATCAGTGCTGAATGTAACGGGATGTCCCGGAAGGAAAGGAACCAGATGTTCAGCAACACAGATTGGACCAACTCCCGGGCCTCCTCCACCATGAGGAATTGCGAATGTTTTATGAAGATTCAAATGACATACATCGGCACCAATTGTACCCGGATTAGTGTATCCCACCTGTGCATTCATATTTGCACCATCCATATACACCTGTCCACCAGCCTCATGAATCAATCTGCACATCTCTTTAATTTCAACCTCAAATATTCCATGAGTTGAAGGATATGTAATCATAAATGCTGCCAGATTATCTCTGTGCTGATCTATCTTCAAGCGTAAGTCATCCATGTCAACATTGCCCTTAACATCAGATAGCACGGTAACCGGGGTGAAGCCTGCCTGAACAGCACTTGCAGGATTAGTACCATGAGCAGAAGCAGGAATCAATACAATATTTCTGTGCCCCTCTCCCTTACTTTCAAGGTAGCTAGCAATAGTTATCAACCCTGTATACTCACCTGCTGCACCTGAATTCGGCTGCAGGCTTGTAGCTGCAAAACCGGTAATTTCTGCAAGCATCTCTTCAAGTTCATCAATAATTTGCCTGTATCCTTCGGCTTGTTCAACCGGTGCAAAAGGATGCATCCTCTGTAAACCGGCCATACCCAATGGGAGTAGTTCAGATGCTGCGTTAAGCTTCATAGTACAAGAACCTAAAGAAATCATAGAATGAGCAAGTGATATATCCTTGCGTTCCAGACGTTTAATATAACGCATCATCTCAGTCTCTGTATGATATTTATTAAAGACAGGATGTTTGAGGAATGATGATTTTCTCTGCTGATAATCCTTGAGAGATGTTTTTTCAGGAAGGTCATCAATCATAAATACCTTAGAACTACCAGTAGTCATTGCGAAAACAGCAAGCAGTTCATGAACCCTGTATGCATTAGTTGTTTCATCTATACTTATTCCTATTTCACCAGTTTCGAAATAGCGTAGATTAATAGATCTCATCTCAGCATTCTCACGCACATCTTTTGTAGTAATGCCTTCAGGTAATCTTATTTTTAATGTATCAAAGAAACTCTCATTCAACTGTTTGAAGCCCATTTCTTTGAGTTCTTCGCTTACATAAGTAGCAATTGAATGAATTCGTGAAGCAATCTTTTTTAGTCCTTCGGGACCATGATAAACTCCATAGAATGAAGCCATTGTTGCTAGTAATGCTTGCGCTGTACAAATATTTGAAGTAGCCTTCTCTCTTTTTATATGTTGCTCACGAGTCTGAAGCGCCATTCTCAGTGCAACTTTCCCATGTGCATCTTTTGATATCCCTATAATTCTCCCCGGTATGGAACGTTTGTATTCATCTTTAGTTGCAAAAAAGGCTGCAGATGGACCTCCATAAAACATGGGAACTCCAAATCGCTGACTGCTACCAAAAGCAATATCTGCACCCCACTCACCCGGAGGAGTAAGCAGAACTAAAGACATAAGATCTGTTGCAACCGCAACTTTACAATTAACACTATTTGCTTTCTTCACAAACTCACGATAATCTTCAACGCTACCATCACCATTAGGATATTGAAGAATTGCTCCAAAATATGATTCATCAAAAGTGACAGCTTTATAATCACCCACAACCATCTTTATACCTGAATAGCGCATGCGAGTATTTAAAACAGCAAGAGTCTGTGGAAATATGTTTTCATCAACGAATAGAGTATCTACATTATTTTTAACCTGATCTCTACTTCTCAGTCCGTACATCATCGTCGCTGCTTCAGCTGCTGCAGTAGCTTCATCAAGTAGTGAGCTGTTTGCAAGTGGTAAAGCAGTAAGTTCACTTATAATTGTCTGGAAATTCAGTAAAGCTTCAAGTCTCCCCTGCGAAATCTCTGCCTGGTAAGGTGTATAGGAAGTATACCATACAGGGTTCTCGAATACATTTCTATATATCACTGCAGGTGTTATTGTATCATACCAACCCATACCGATATAAGATGCAAATATTTGGTTTTGAGAAGCAATACTTGCAATTTCCTCAGCATATTCCTGCTCAGAAAGAGGTTTTGGTAATGATAATGGAGCTGAAAGACGAATATCAGAAGGAATAGTTTGATCAATAAGTTCATCTATTGAATTTAAACCTAACGTTTCAAGCATCTTTTGCTTATCATCATCATTGATACCAATATGCCGATTTTTAAATTGTTCCATTTCAATCATATTGAGCTCTTATTTTTTTTCAGTTTTATATTATTATGAAATATTGTTTGATGTTCCGACAAAAGGATTATTCTTTTTCTCGTAACCAATTGTTGTTGTGGGTCCATGACCCGGATATACTATAGTCTCATTTGGCATTACAAATAACTTAGTTCGTATGCTTTCAACCAGCTCATCAAAATTACCACCTGTAAGATCTGTTCTTCCTATACTTCCTCTGAATAGCACATCACCACAAAACACACTACCCGATTCTTCATTATAAAAAATAATACTTCCAGGAGAATGTCCGGGTGCATGAAAAACCCTAAGTGCTTGATTACCAAAATTTATCACATCACCTTCATTTAGCCAGTTCCCAATTTCAGGTTTATAATCGCTGTCTGAGCCGGGAATACCAAATAATCTCAGCTGATCAGAAATATTTTCCAGTAAAAATTCATCATCTTTATTACACTCCAGTGAAAGACCAAAATGTGATGTCAGATAATTTACTCCAAAAATATGATCAAAGTGTAAATGTGTATTTATTATATGCTTTACCACTAAATCATGATCAATTATATAATTTAAAATGAGAGCTTTTTCATCTGCATAAAAACATGCAGGGTCAATTACAACACACTCATTTGTTTCGTCAGCTAAAAGGTATGTATTTACACCAAGAGGGTTAAATTCAAAAGTCTTAATTTTCATTGAGGAAAATAATTTTATGCGAGTAATCAGTAAAAACAAATTACAAAATTACCACTACAAAATTAGCAATTTATTTTAGTTAACCGGCAGGTATACCAGCTTTTTCGTTTGGAAAAAGGGTTCCGAAAAGTATTCCGAAAGTGACACTATATCCACAATGTTTTTGAAACTCTTGGTTTCGGAAGTGAGATCTCCACCTTTAAGACATATAACTCCATTTGGAATTGAGTTATTTTGCTCGCGAGATATATTTTTATTTGTAATTTTAACAAGTTCAGGTAGAAGCATTACGGCGCGGCTTACTATAAAATCAAACTTGCGCTTTTCATCTTCTGCTCGTGAATGTTTAACTTCAACATTTTCTAACCCTATAGCTTTAGCAATCTCTCCGGCCACACGCACCTTTTTACCGATACTGTCCAAAAGAAGAAATTGCACTTCAGGAAAAAATATTGCAAGAGGTATTCCGGGAAAACCTCCTCCGGTTCCTACATCCATAACTTTTGTACCGGGAGCAAAAGATACATACTTAGCAATTGCTAATGAATGCAGTACGTGATGCAAATAAAGGTTCTCTATATCCTTTCGTGAAATTACATTTATCTTATTGTTCCAATCTAAATAAAGATCGAATAGAGCTTTAAACTGACTCTTTTGGAGTTCAGTTAGTTTTTGAAAATAGTTTTCTATCACTTTCACTATAAATCAGCCAGTTTACTTACAATAGTATTTTCTCTTAAAAGCGAACGTATTACGTTATATGGTATAAAAACCTGAGGAGCAGTTAACTGATATGCCGAATACTCACCTTTATTGTATGTATATATTATACCTTTATCATTCAGTAAAAAGTTTTTATTTGGCACAATTTCATTTATTCCAAAGAAACCCAAATCTTCCAGCTCATCTATGGTTTTGACCCCATTCTGCTCTAGTAAAGATGTAATAATCAGCCCCTGCAATGCTTTATCATAACCTGCATTAAAAATATCATATTCAGTAATCTGATCCCCTGTGTTCAAGTTAATTACATGGTTTGAGTATGATACGTAGTAAGAGGCTGACTCACCTTTGCTATTTGATTGTTTTATCTGAAATGATAAAATACCATGTTGATTAAACGTTATGGAGTCGGACAAGCTTTCATAATAAGAATAGAACAATTTATCAATTTCATGTTCACTATCGTCAACATCTATACCCGGAATAAGTGCATTTAACTCTTCCATATCTGACACAGATTCGCTGTACGTATAAGCATCATGCGAATAATTATCGATATAATTGCTTATATATGCTTCAACTGCAGCCAATGGTTTAAGATCCTCAAATGAAGGTCCAAACATGTTACTTACAAAAAAACGTTGTAAAGTATCCAGATTTGTTTTTGCACTCTTAACAGGATATACAAAATTCACACTTATATCACAAAATGGTCTGGTACTGTCATTATCAAGATGCTGACGTTTGTTTATACTTATTGTATCAAAGCTGATTTCGTTCTCTGCCTTGATTTTGCTGCTACCACTATTACCACACGATACCATTAACATGATAACAAGCAATAACAGGCTGAAAATCAATTTTCTGATTGTCACCTCCATAGAGAAAAAGTTTTTAAACAATCACAAAATTACGCTTTTTTTCGGTAATACCTCGTTAAAGGTCCAATTTTAGTAAGTGTGTCCGTCGTTTTCAAGTTCGTCAAGACCCAGCTTCTTCTTCTCAAGAGATCTCCATGCAAATATTATATATCCTAAAACAATTGGCACAAAGAATGAGACAACAGACATAACTGAAAGTGTAAAAAAACTGGATGAAGAATTGAATATTGTCAATGAGCTCTCTAAATCCACCGATGAAGGATAATATGCTGTATTATTAAGTCCACTAACCAATAACAGCATCATTACTGTAACAACTGTTCCCGGACCTGCATACCAAATTCCATTCTTGAATTTTGAGGTTGCAATAGTTCTAATTATTCCATATAATACTGAAACAACACCAAGGACAAACAAAATACCAACAACAGGCATTTCAATTAAGTTGTTCAGGTATTTCATTTTCTCAAGATAGATGTTACCGGATTCAGGATCAACTGCATACCCTTCAGCCACAAGTGTCCATATAAGGAATATCAGGAAAAACACAACAAAAGGTGCACCGTTATAATGAACGAACTTACGGGAACGTTTAACCAGGTCTTCATGATTGAGTCTATTTATAAAGAACAGACTCGCTAAAGTTCTTGCAAGGAAAAATACAGCAAGGCCAAGAGAAATATTTCTAAGATTGCCTATTAACTCAAGCCCCATGAGCGGGTTCTGCCACTGACTAATAACAAGTCCAGCTTCACCTAAACCAACTATATTACCTTTACCCACTGTGAATTCAGAACCGGTGAAAAAACTTGCCACAACAATACCTAAAAGGAATGTGCTTATCAGACCATTTAAAAACAGTAATGCACGATAGGTACCCTGACCTAACAGGTTGCCCGGTTTAGATTGAAATTCATATGATACTGCTTGTGCTACGAAACTAAAAAGCATAATCATCCAAACCCAATAAGCACCACCAAAGCTAGTAGAATAGAACAGAGGAAAGGCTGCAAAGAATGCTCCTCCAAATAAAACAAGAGTAGTAAATGTATACTCCCATTTACGTCCTAATGTATTTACCAGTAGTTTTTTCTCATCTTCTTTACGTGATAATGAAGCCAGTAACGATTGTCCACCTTGAACAAACATAAGAAATACTAGTAGTCCACCCAAAAGAGACATTATAACCCACCAGTATTTTTGTAGAAATTCATATGTAATCATTGCGATTGAATTTTTTAGTTAAACCTTACTTTTCGTTGCCAATTTCAGTGGCAACCTCCTCAGGACCCTTTTTAATCTGCTTCACCATAATTGTTACTTCAGCAATCAGAAGTACAGTGAAAATAACGGCAAACATAACGAATGTAGTTATTACATGTCCCGGAGACAGTGCCGAAGCGGCAACTTCCACAGGTAGAATATCCTGGATAGTCCAAGGTTGTCTTCCCACCTCTGCTACAAGCCAGCCCAGCTGTCCAGCAATATAAGAAAGAGGAATACTCCATAAGGCTATATATAGAAGCCATTTGGTACTACGTAGATCTTTTTTGTATTGGAAAAAAAGAATAACCATGAAGAAGAGGATGAAATACATCCCTATCATCACCATCAGGTGGAAACTATAGAATGTGAGTGGTACATCAGGAACCAGATCTTCGCCTGTTTCAAGATACCCATAACCAAAATGTTCATAGTTCTCTCTCAAAATAGTTTCATAATTTGCAGCCTCTGATGCAGCAATATTTGCAGCCTCTGAATTGCCGGCTGCTATAGCTTCACTTTCAGCTTTTTTAGCCATTTGATAGTCGGCCAGTGCCTTTATTGCCAGTTCTCCCCTAGCCTTCCTTTCCTCAAAAGAGAGAGCTGTAGAACCATCCTGCAAAGTATATCCACCGTCTATAATATCTTTAATACCTGGTACAAACGCATTTATATCTCTATAACCCAGAAGAGACAAAAGTTTAGGTATTTCCATCTTAAACAGGTAAGGGTCAGCATCATCGTTGTATACTTTCTTTGAAGGATTCAGCATTCCAATCATTACAAGTCCTGCCCCCTCTTTACCCTCGTACAAACCTTCCATAGCCGCAAGCTTCATTGGCTGTTTTTGTGATACCTCATAGGCAGAACCATCACCGGTAAAAGCCAGCATCAGGAAAGTGATCAGACCTACAATAGATGCCAGCTTTATACTTTTAAGAGCAAAATCGATATGCCTGTTTTTCAGTAGATACCATGCAGAAACACCCACAACAAACGATGAGCCAACTGCAAGACTTGCAAACACAGTATGCAAGAACTTGTTTATTGCCACCGGAGAAAGTGCAACGGCCCAGAAATCAACCATCTCATTTCTGACTGTATCAGGATTAAACTCCATACCAACAGGATGTTGCATCCAGGCATTAGCCACAAGAATCCAAAGTGCCGATAATGTTGCTCCTAAGAAAACCATCCACGTAGAAAGAAGATGAACTCCTTTACTCACCCGGTTCCAGCCAAAGAACATAATAGTAACAAAAGTAGCTTCAAGGAAGAAGGCTACAATCCCCTCAATTGCCAGTGGGGCACCAAATATATCTCCAACAAACCAGCTGTAGTTAGACCAGTTTGTTCCAAACTGAAACTCCAGAATTATACCTGTAGCTATACCAATAGCAAAGTTAATACCGAAGATTTTTTGCCAGAATCTTGATATATTTTTCCATTTTTCATCACCTGTTCTTACATAAATAGACTCCATTATTGCCATTATGAGAGCCAAACCTATTGTAAGAGGTACGAAAATCCAGTGATACATTGCTGTAAGAGCAAACTGTCCTCTGGACCAGTTTACAGTAGCTGCATTTAAAAGAAAATCCATAGGATAATATTTTTTTACTTAATTATTTTAACATTTATGCATGGCCTACTCCACCTATAGGAGGTAAAAAACCGGGATTATTCTGTCTGCGGATAGTCCCATTTTGTTGCTCAAATTTATCTATGTTATCCTCCAGTGCATGTAGTAGTCTCTTCGCATGCTCAGGTGTAAGAATAATTCTCGACTTCACCTTAGCCTTTGGTATACCCGGCACAATACGAATAAAATCTATAACAAACTCCGTAGAAGAGTGAGAGATAACAGCCAAATTTGAATAAATACCCTGTGCAATTTCGTCACTAAGCTCAATTTGGATTTCGTTTTCTTTATTGATATTTTCCATTCGCTGAATCATTAAAATGTTTTAAACAAAGAAAAATAAATTTATCCAATCTACAAAAGAATCAGAGCCAATACTTGAAATATTTCTTTATTTAAAATCTATGAATAATCAATTAAATCTATCAATTAACGACGCAACAGTTTCTTTAGCATCTCCCAACAATAAATATATCCCCTCTTTCCGCTTGTATAAAGGATTGTCAACTCCTGCATAACCAGGATTTAAGTCGAAGTTGCAAATAAAAATCTCTTTAGCTTTATCAACATTCAAAACAGGCATTCCATATATAGGTGTGTCTTTGGCATCGCGTGCAGCAGGGTTAATTACATCGTTTGCACCAATAACAATAACTACATCTGTCTCTTCAAACTGTTCATTAACATCATCCATCTCATACAGCTTATCATAAGGAACATCTGCTTCAGCAAGCAATACATTCATGTGTCCGGGCATACGACCGGCAACAGGATGTATAGCAAACTTAACCTCTGCACCATTTTCTTCAAACTTATCAGCCAATGTACGTACAAGATGCTGAGCCTGAGCTAATGCCATGCCATAACCCGGAACAATGATCACTGATTTAGCAGCTCTTAGAACCTCACCTTCATCTCTCTTGAAAATGAGCCTATTATCCTCTGTTTGCTGAACCTCTTCTACAACCTTATCTCCAACTTTTTCTATGGTATCATCTGCTTCTGCTACCACTTCTTTTGGGGACTTCTTTTCAACAGAAGTTTTACCCAATAGTATATCACTCAAACTCCTGTTCATCGCTTTACACATTATCTGAGTTAGAAACAATCCGGAAGCACCAACAATACCTCCAATGGAAACAAGCATCAGATCATTAACTGCCATACCTGCTATTGCGCCTGCAACACCACTCAAAGAGTTAAGGAGCGAAATAGTAATAGGCATATCTGCTCCCCCTACCCGAATTGCGAAAGCATAACCAAACAGAGAGCTGAAAACAACACTAATGGCCAGTACAATCAACGTATTACTTGTAAAAGCAGAATAGATAATCGTAGAAATTAGGATTATGATAAAACCTGTGACGATAGTAGAATGTTTTTTCCATACAACCGGCTTTTGTGGCAATATCTTATGTAGCTTACCTGCAGCAACAAGACTGCCAGAAAGAGTTATAAGTCCCACCACAATCGCAAGTACAGATGTAACATTAACAAATATAGGATACTCATTAATTACAACACCAATACCTATGAGAGATAAAACTCCAACCAATGCTGAAGCGAGTCCACCCACCCCATTTAGCAACGCTACCAATTGCGGCATTTCAATCATCTTCACTCTGGATGCAAAAGTTGATCCTATAAGAATACCTAAAAGCATAAAGATATAGATAGTCCATCCCGAAAACAGCTCCTTATATAAAAGTGTGATCACAATGCCCAGTAATACACTTACAGCACTTAAAAGATTACCGGCTACAGCTGTTTTAACCTTGCTCATTAGGGAGATACCAGACAGTACAGCAACAGACAGTATAATGCAAATAATATAATATAGTGTTTCACTCATGATTTAGACTGTTTCTTCTTTTTATCAAACATTTTCAGCATTCTGTGGGTCACTCCAAAGCCTCCAACCACATTAACAGATGCAGCAATAACAGCTATTCCGCCAAATATTTGACCTAATAACATATGATTACCCTCTACTGCAAAAAGTGTAATTCCAACAACAACAATAGCCCCCAACAATGTAATCCCTGACAAAGCATTCATACCCGACATTAGTGGTGTATGAAGTAAGCTGGGAACATTCTTAATTATAAAATAGCCAACAACTGAAGTGACTATAAAAACAGCAACTAAAATTAATGGATTCATAAGCCCATAGCCTCTTTGGCACCTGCATGAACAATCTCTTTGTTGTTCGTTACAAGTATAGATTTAATAATTTCATCATCCAGATCCAGTTCAATTTTTCCATCTTTTACAAGATAATTAACCAGATTATACATGTTCTGAGCAAACATCCAGGTTGAGCTTGTTGGAATTAGTCCTGGAATATTTTTAATTCCTCCAATAGTAACATTATGTTTAACCTCCTTCTTTCCCGGAGTAGTGATCTCGCAATTACCGCCCTGGTCGATAGAGACATCCACTATAACTGAACCATTTTTCATATCCTTAACCATATCTTCTGTGATAAGTATGGGAGCCACCTTGCCTGGCACTAATGCACTAAGGAACACAATATCCATATCCTTTATCACACCCTTAAGATGCTCTCTCTCTTTCTGTATCCATTCATCCGGAAGCTTATTTGCATAACCCCCTTCACCTACTGCTATTTCTGCGGGAACGCCTGAGTCAATTACTTTGGCACCTAGACTTTTAGCCTGTTCTACTGCATCGGGACGAATATCCATTGCATAAGTCACTGCACCAAGCCTTTTTGCTGTTGCCAGAGCTTGCAGACCGGCCACTCCTACACCAATAACCAATACATTAGCAGGTTTAAGCATACCAACAGCTGTAAACATCTGTGGCATGAAAAAAGAGAGATCATTTGCAGCCATTATCATACCTTTATAACCTGCACAAGTACTCATAGAAGTTAAAGCATCCATATTTTGAGCACGAGATATACGTGGAATTCCGTCTAAAGTGAGACCTATAACACCTGCAGCAGCCAATTTTTTTACCATACTGTGATTACCCGGTGAAGCCGGATGTATAAAGGTGATGAGATATTGACCCTCATGCATCATGTCAATCTCATGCTTATCTTTTGATTCATTATATTGTGGCTCCTTTACCTTAAGGATCAGATCAGACCTTCTATAAAGTTCTTCCGGATCATATACCATCTCCGCACCCATATTTCTATACTGATCATCATAATAGTGAGATTTTTCTCCGGCACCAGATTCAACTAAAATAGTTATACCATCTTTACAAAATTTCTTAACTGTTTCAGGAGTTGCAGCAACACGAGCTTCACCCTGCATAATTTCTTTTGGTATTCCAATTATCATAGCAATAATTTTAAGTTATAAATGTGTTTTATATGATTTAATAAGTAAAACTCAAAGTTAATATAAATTCCTGTTTTTTTATTAATTTGAACCTTTTTAAAGATTAAAAGTTTACAGAGTTTTTGGATAATGACAACCCTAACATTACACGAAGATATCAAGGTTAAATAAACTACATATTCTCTATTATTTTTATTCTAAAATGTTGTTAATAATAACATAACACTCTATCTTCACAATCAAATATTTAACTATAAGAACAATGAATTGGGAACCATGGACAGGTTGTTATAAAGTAAGTGATGGTTGTACTTACTGCTATTACTATGGACTTTTCTCAAAGCGATACGGACAAAACAGAGTATATAAAACTCCAGAATTCGATAAACCTATAGCTAAAACATCAAAAGGAAAAGATAAAATTCAGAGTGGGAAAATTGTTGCTACATGTTTTGCTTCCGATTTTTTTATTAAAGAAGCTGATGCTTGGCGCACAGAGGCGTGGGCAATGATAAAGAGTCGGCCCGATCTCGAATTCATGATATTGACAAAACGAATAGATCGCTTTTACGTTTCTCTACCCAACGACTGGGGCGATGGTTACAACAATGTGAACATTGGGTGTACAGTAGAGAATCAAGCGACAGCCGATTATCGTCTCCCACTGTTTCTATCCTATCCGATTAAAAGAAAGTTCATAGCAGCTGCACCTCTTTTAGGCCCAATAGATTTATCAAACTATCTAAGAGGAGTAGATCATGTAACAGCAGGAGGTGAAACAGGTAGAGAAGCCCGTATTTGTGATTACAACTGGATATTAGATATCAGGGAACATTGTGTAAAAGCTGGAATAACCTTCTGGTTTAAAAATACAGGTACATTTTTCAGAAAAGAAGGAAAAGTACATAAGATCAATCCTTACAAGCAGAACAGCATTGCAAAGGAATTTGGAATTAATATTTCAGACGGTAAGAGGTTATTCTAATGAGTAAAGCAATATGAAGTCACTCGAGAAATCTGTAAAAGCAGCAATGGATGTTACTGACAAAGAACTCCTGCCGTACTTGCCATACATCCTTCAAGACTTTTGGGAGATGGGATCCGACTAAAGAATACAGGTTAAGTCACCTATGCAGTTTTGAAACAGGAGATATCAGAAAAAAAATCAAGGAGCTTAACAACTTTGATATAATTATACTTGGAGCAATTGGTCAAGTGTTTGGAGATTATTTTACAACACTCACAATTTTAGACCGCTGTCTGAAAAAAACGGTATCATTATTATTGACGATGGGTTGGTGCTTTCATAGATAGTATATTGTTCTAAATAGAAGAGATACTATTAGATTAGAATCATATAAAATATTGTTAAATATAGTTATATTACTCACTTTTTTTGTCACCAAATTTTGATAGGCTGCGTCATACTATTGAACAATTTAAAAATCAGTGTGATGAAAAAAATTATTTTTACAATGCTTTTAGTCGGGATAATACTCCCAATGAGCGCTCAAATTAAGGGTAAAGTGACAGACATCTACAACAATCCAGTCAAGAATGCCAAAGTGGCTATCTACTCTCTGCCAGACTCAGTACAGATCGCCGGAACCACTGCAAATGAAAGGGGTGAATTTATATTCCCCAATTATCACAGTGTGAATAAATTGATAAAAATATCCTATACAGGATACCAGCCTACAATGTTCCGTGCACTACCGGAACAGCGCGTAAAACTAAGAGATGAGCTTACCTTGCCGGAAAACCTGGCTTTAAAAAGACCAAGTAATTTGCTCACTGGAAAAAAGGAAGATATGATAATTGCAAGAACCGACCTGTTCTGATATATCTTCAGATTTAACCGTCTCATGTATCATGGGACGGTTTTTTTGTTTAATGTATTAGTAATATATATGCATTTTACTATATGTTACTTTTTATTCGGGTTAAAGTGAAAAGACTCCCCCCAGGTCATTATTACTTTAGAGAATGGCACATCCCAGCGTGAATAATTCAATGCATATGCTTCACGATGATCGATGGAGTGCCCTAACTCGTTTTCGTGAGCCGGAATAATAATCTGTGGAGCAAAACCATTGGCTGTTCTAAGAGGGTCTGTAGTCCAACAATTAGGAATCAACATATCAACACTATATTTTTTAGCCACCTCATCTATCCATGAGAAGTCATCCCTATTAGACTGATCACCGGTATGGCAAACATTATATCCATCGGGAGTAAATACAAGCACCACGTTATTCAGAAGATCGACGCCTTGATGACCCGGATATACAACCACATCAAGATTAAGTTTCTTATTATCCAACCAAACTCGCTGCAACTCATGCGCTTTTCTTTCCATGTGTATAATGTGATTGTATCGTAAAGCTTCCAGATCATCATGCCATTTTTAACTTCGCTTTTTTGCAATTCATTAATAATAGAGGAGATTTGTTGATGGTGGAATTCCTGCACAGAGTTCCTGTGTGGCGCTCCTTCATCGTGAAAAACAGCATCGAGCATTACCAATGCCATCTGCCGTTCTTGCGGTTCAATAACCTGAGGAGGATATACTGAGATGATTGATCTGACTATATTTAACAGTGATGCCGACTGCCAGTCGAGATACTCAGCCGGTTTATCAAAGAAGTCTGCAGGTGCATCCGATGCAATAAAAACAGCAGCATTCTCAGTAGTAGTGGTTCTATCGTTGCATGAAGAGGCACTAAGCAGACAAATAACTGCAAGGAGTGGAAACAGAGCTTTTTTGTTTCTCATAGTAATAAAATTATTATGTTACAAAATAAAATATCTTTGGTGTAGTTTGAATGTGCAAGTTAGTAATTTATGTAATTATTAAACGATCTCTTATCATTCTTTTCACAAAGTTTTTAAGTATTTATCCTGACTAACAAGATTATAGAAAACATTGAATCTGGTTTGTATAGTTTCAAGGAGGTTATGGAGACGTTAAATGGAAGATCGGATGAGTGAAATCCAACTTCTATTTAATTAAAGATCATTATAACAAATAGCTGTTTTTTTCTTATATATTTCTTTAATTGCAGATAAAAAGCTATTTTTGTAACAGTATTCTAGGATTATCAGTAAATTAAAATAATTAAGAAGATGGTAAGTTACAAAGAACTGGGTTTAGTAAACTCAAAAGAGTTATTTAAGAAAGCAATCGAAGGTGGCTATGCTATCCCAGCTTTCAATTTCAATAATTTGGAACAATTACAGGCTATTGTTTCTGCTTGTGTTGAAACAAAATCTCCTGTAATAATGCAGGTGTCAAGTGGTGCACGTAAATATGCTAACCAGACACTTTTAAGATATATGGCTCAGGGAGCTGTTGAATATGCAAAGGAACTTGGTTATGAAATTCCTATTGTTCTTCACCTTGACCATGGCGACAGCTTTGAACTATGCAAGAGCTGTATCGACAGCGGATTCTCTTCTGTTATGATCGATGGTTCTCATCTTCCATACGAGGAAAACGTTGCATTGACTAAAAAAGTTGTTGAATATGCACATGCACATGATGTAACTGTTGAAGGCGAATTAGGCGTTCTTGCAGGTGTTGAAGATGATGTACAGGCTGAGCACCACACTTATACTGAACCTGATGAAGTTGTAGACTTCGTTACTCGTACAGGTGTTGATTCACTGGCTATCTCTATAGGTACTTCTCATGGTGCTTACAAATTCACTCCAGAACAGTGCACACGTGACGAAAACGGCGTATTGGTTCCACCAACAATCCGTTTTGATATTCTTGAAGAGATTGAAAAACGTATCCCAGGTTTCCCAATCGTACTTCACGGTTCTTCTTCTGTTCCACAGCAATATGTTGAAACAATCAACAAGTATGGTGGTAAACTGAAAGACTCTATCGGTATTCCTGAAGAGTGGCTGCGTAGAGCTGCAAGTTCTGCTGTTTGCAAAATCAATATCGACTCAGATGGTCGTCTTGCTATGACTGCTGCTGTTCGTGAAGTATTTGCTAAAGATCCTGCAGAATTTGACCCACGTAAATACTTAGGTCCTGCACGTGAAGAGCTGAAGAAACTTTATATGCACAAAACTATAAATGTATTAGGAAGCGCCGGTAAAGCGTAATCACTAAACAATAAAAAAGTAAAAAGCTGTCTGAATAATCAGACAGCTTTTTTTGTTCCTGAAAAAAGTAATTCAGGAACTACACACTCACACTACCACACATTTTCTTTATTTTGTTGTTTAACTCAGTTTCGCTTAACAGCTGCTCCATAGGTATGTGCATCCTGTAATTCCAGTAGTGCTCTGAATTTGCCGGAACGTTGATGCGTTCCGACTCAATATCTTTATTACGGAGTTTATTATCGATCGACAACCAGTCTTGCCATGGCAGTATTACCCACATAGCGGCAGATCTGAGGTGTCGTTCTATTATTTGTTTACATAGCTGGGGACTACACTCTTCGGGTGCTTCGCCTTCATATTTTAATACTTCGTTATAGTATTGCTGTGTAATGTTTCTGTTTTCTGTCCACCATAATCGTATGGGCGACATGTCGTGCGTTGATGTTGTGCATACGGATAGGTATGGGAGGTTGTCGAGATCAGTGAACTTGTAGTTTGAACTCTTCGGCATTCTTTCGATCTCGAGGCTAAGTATACTCAGCTCATACATGGCGGAAGGAACGCAATCGGGCACCATTCCTAAATCTTCACCGCATACCATCATTTTTGTTGATGAGATCAATGGAGGCAGCTTTTTCATGGCCTGATCGCGCCAGAAGTAGTTGTGCCGATTGAAAAAGAAATCATCATACATCTTGTTAAATGCTGCTTTAACATGATCATCCAGGTATCGGTACGAATGGGTATACTGTGCTGTTATTCTTGGATGAAACCTGTTATATTCATTTGGATCACGTACGAATAGCACTTCTGCGCATAGAGATAATAACCCTTCGCAAATAGTAACATCTTTCTTACTCTTCTTATTATCAAAGTGTAGCGCTATTTTTCTCTGTGTATTGCAGAATGGTTTAAGCCTGTATCTTTGCCAGCTGATTACATCGAGATATTTGCCCTTTACCTCCTCTGTATAGTCACCAAATATATCTTTTAGGTAATCTTCATGAATGAATGGATTAACCATTCTCTCTTCATCAAATGGTATGCCGGCCCTGCTGATCTCTTCTGACCAGTAAGGAAGTGCTGGATTAAAATGTCCAAGAAGTCCCTGAACCGCATCCAGTGGTATCTCCCAGATACGGAAGAAGCCCAGAATATGATCAATTCTGTATGCATCGAAATAGTCGGCCATCTTTGTAAAGCGACTCTTCCACCACTTGTAATGATCCTCTTCCATTGCTTTCCAGTTATATGTAGGGAATCCCCAGTTCTGACCAAAGTATGAGAAATCATCAGGTGGCGCTCCCGTCTGCGTATCCATATTAAAGAGATGTGGCGAGCTCCATGCATCTACACTGTCGCGATCTATTCCAATTGGTATATCTCCTTTTAGTGTAATGCCTTTGTGGTGGGCATAGCTACTTACTTCTGAGAATTGTTTGTGAAGGAGATACTGAACGAAATAGAAATAGTTGATCTCACCTCTCACTTCAGGAGATTCTTCGATCATCCGTTTCAGTTTTACTTCATCATATTTACTGAAATCGCCCCACTCCCTGAAGTTTGCTTTTCTGTTTTTGTCTCTCAAATAGCAATAGCATGAATATGGAAACAACCAGCTGCTGTTTTTTTCAAAGAACTCTTTGTACTCCTTCGATGCAAGTACCTCTTCACCATTCTGCAGATAGAGGTCGCGACTATATTCATATTTCAGCTGCAATACTTTTTCGTAATCAATTTCAGGCAGCGTGTTCAGTTTCTCAGCTTTATCCAGATATGAGCTGTATTTCTTCTTATCTTTTAGTTTTTGTTCTTTGCAGCCTAAGTAGATTGGATGAAGTGCGTATATAGAGATAACACTATAGGGGTAAGAGTCGCGCCATGTTTTTGTTGTGGTTGTATCATTAACCGGCAGTAGCTGAATAAGCTGCTGACCGGTCACAGCAGCCCAATCTATCATCTTTTTAAGGTCGGTAAAGTCTCCTATTCCAAAACTATCTTCTGTTTTTATTGAAAAGAGAGGGATTGAGGTTCCAACACCTTTATATGTGAAGCTGTTATGATGAAACTGCAGAGCCATCTCTGCATAAACTGTTTCCAGTTCTTTTGCTTTTGAAGCATCGAGCAGACGGTTATCACCATCTTCCCATTTTATAACATCGCCACTTATCTTGTCAATTATCAGAAACTTATAGAATGTTTGCAGAGGCAACTTATCAGCATCAAGCAGTATCTGCCATTCGCCATCACCTACACAAACAAGTTGTTTTGCCTTTACCGTATCCCAGTTACCCAGTTCTTCACAGCCACCTGCTATACAAAGTTTTTGCTCTTTATTTACGAAAGGACAGATTACATTTAGCAGTATAGAGCTGGAGTAGTATTCAGTTGGCATATTAGCTTTATCATGTCTGAATATACTTTTTGTGAAAACCGATGAGTATAGATATGAATGGAAAGGAATATCCTTCCAAAGATCATTAATAATATATTGCTTTTTATCGGGCGATATGTAAAGTTTTCGTTTACTGCCCCACTCTCTTCTTATTACTCCTGCACCCTGACGGATCAGGTAATAATATTGAATATTCTCTGTATCTTCAACCTCGATTTCTGCATACCAACTATCACCATCATTTGATAAAACCAAAGCTTTTGATTCGTCAAGTTGTCCCAGTTCAGGTAAAGAACCTGACAGGCATACTTGTTGTCCCCACGTTGTGTGATAATCAATTTGGAAAGTTAACACAGTCATATAGATTCTCTTATAAGTTAATCTTGTCTCAATAGAAACCAGTTGCAGGGTTACTATTTACCAGGAACAAAACTACAATGATTTATTTACTAACAGAGTGTACTTAAGCAACTTCTGTTATGAAATATATGCAAACGATTGCGATGATACAGTTCCCATTATCAGAGGAAAATCAGAATCATTAACTGTGCAGTGATTACCCTCAGGAACATCGTCAACGGATATACTGTGGCGTAGCCTACTGCAGGAACATCATTTCCGGCAAGTGTATTTGCAAAAGAAAGAGCCGGAGGGTCGGTCATACTACCCGCTATAAGTCCCATCAGCGTATAATAATTCAGCTTGCAAACCTTACGTCCGATAATTCCCATTGTAAGAATTGGTATAACAGTAATTATAACACCATAACCAATCCATTTGTATCCACCGCTTATAATAGTCTCAACGAAACTGCCACCCGCTTCCAATCCCACACACGCGAGGAACAGAGCAATACCTATCTCTCTGAGCATCAGGTTTGCACTCATGGTAGTATAAGTAACAAGTTTAAATTTGGGACCAAATTTACTGATAAGAATAGCAATGATAAGTGGACCACCTGCAAGTCCAAGTTTCACCGGCTGCGGTATACCCGGGAACATGATTGGAATACTTCCTATAAGAACACCAAGCGCGATACCAATGAAGATTGAGATCAGGTTAGGCTCTCTTAAACGTCTCATAGAATTACCCATATACTTTTCAACGCTTGCAATAGCGTCCTCAGATCCAACAACTGTGACACGGTCGCCCATCTGCAGCTTCAGACGGGTATCCGCAATAAGATCAACCCCTGCACGGTTTACTCTGGTTATATTTACACCATAGTTGTTTCTTAGTTTCAGATCTCCCAGTGAGCGTCCGTTAATTTCTGATTTAGTAATAGCAATTCTTCTTGAAACAAGCTGTGAGTCGAGTTTATTCCACTCCTCCCTGTTCATATTAAGTTGTTTCCCAATCAATGTCTCAATAATCTCGATATTATTAAGATTGGTAACTACCAGAACCTTGTCATTCTCATTTAATACAGTATTTGTTTGAGGAACCTCCAGGACACCTGAATTTGTATGCAGCACTCTCGAAATTACAAACTCCTTCTCGATAAGTGATTTTATAAACTTTATATCCTTTCCAAATATTGAAGGATTCTTTACCTGTAAAGAGAACATCTGCGCTTCTGCTTTTTTTGATTCATCATCCTCTTCGAGCAATAAATTCTCATTTTCCTTATTTATCTTGAAGATATATCTGAATAGTACCAGTGTTAGGATGATACCTACAACTCCCAGTGGGTAGGCAACAGCATATGCAGTGGCAATTGTTGGATCTGAAGCACCGGTGATATCGGTGTATGTTTGCTGAGCAGCACCAAGACCCGGTGTATTAGTTACAGCACCTGAAAGCACCCCTACCATAGTCGCAATTGGAGTATTGGTTACCAGGTGAATAATATATGCGGTTATAACTCCCAGCAATACAACTCCTGAAGCAAGCAAGTTTAGAGTAATTCCACCTTTTTTGAATGATGAAAAGAAACTTGGTCCCACCTGCATACCTATAGAATATATAAAAAGTATCAATCCGAACTCTTTCATAAAGTGAAGTACATTATGATCGATATCGAATCCAAGATGACCAAGAAAAATTCCACAGAATAGAATCCATGTGATTCCGAGTGAGATACCAAAAACTTTAATCTTTCCTAATAAAAGCCCGGCTGATATGACAAAAGCCAGTGTTAAAATTGCATGTGCGACGCTTGATCCGGTGAGAAGTTGTATTAACCAATCCATTTATAAATAACCTAATATTAATGTTTCTGAAAAACGGTGCAAAGGTAATTCTTATTTATGTACTTGCAAAAAAGGTGCACTCAATTTATCATCTCGATAAAAAAAGTAAAAAACCATTACAGAGCTGCTCTTATTTGTTTACTTTTGTTACAAATAGGGCTATTTAAAAGCAATAAGAATATCAAATTGCATTTTTTGTTTTACTTTTATCTGGTCAAAAAATATTATGATGAAGAAATTAATACTATTAATCTCACTTTTAGTTACTATCTCAACAGTTGGATTGCACAGTCAGACAAATAATGCTCAGGAGCTTATAGAAGAAGGTGTTAGTTTGCATGATGAGGGTGAATATGAGGAGGCTATAGAAAGATACAACGAAGCGCTTGAACTGGATTCTACTCTTATAAATGCAGTTTATGAGATGTCTTTATCTTACCTTGCATTGAAAGATTTCGAAAACGCTTCTATATATAGTACAGATGTTATAAACTCAGATAACGAAGCTCTCGCCATTGGTGCTTACGCGGTGAAAAGTGAGGCACTGGCAGAGATGGACAGTGTTGACAAAGCAATTGAGATTCTTCACGAGGGATTAGAAAGATTTGGGGATGACTATCTTCTGAATTTTAATTTGGCAATTAACTTCTTCAAAACAGGTGATATTGATAAAACACTTCAGTTTGTAAAGAAAGCAATAGACCTTGATAAGTCGCACAGCGGTGCTTTCCTTTTATATGCATATGCGCTTAGCGATAAAGGATTATGGGTGCAGAGTATATTATCTTTTCAGATGTTTCTGCTCCTGGAACCGGATACAAGACGTTCGAAGAATGCTTTTGATGAAATGCTGCAGTTGATGTGTATTAAAAAGTCTGAAGAACCGGTAGAGAGATCTTTCATTCAACAGCAGATGAGCAGACGCAGTGCAACTGAGCCAACAGATAATACTCCACCATTGAGTGTTGAAAATGGACTGAACAGAAGTTATGTTTACGAGGCTATTACTAATTCTTTAGACTCATTAATAAATTCTGGAGAAGAGGTTAGTGAATTTACAACTTTCAAAACCGTGAACATGGAGATTATGAAAGTTCTTGATAGAGAAAGCGTTGGGCCGCGTGAAGGTATCTTCTGGACATTCTATATTCCTTTCTTCTCTCATATAGCTCACTCAAGCTATTACGATGCTTTTACACGTTATATCAGTGTGTCCTATTTTCCTGAATCTTTTGAATGGTGGGAACAAAACCCTGAATCAGCCATAAATTTTGTAATGTGGTTTGAAAATGGTGACGATAACTGATAAAGTTAATATAAAATAAATTACCTTTGTCTTGAAACCCAATTCCACAGAAATGATCGACGAGGAACAATTACTTAAAGAATTACGCAATCCGCAAACTGTTCGCAATGGTTTTGCAAAGCTCGTTTCGGAATATAGCGAAAGATTGTATTGGCAAATAAGGAAAATGGTTCTTTCTCACGATGATGCTAATGATGTATTACAAGATGTGTTTATTAAGGTGTGGACTAATCTTGATAATTTCAGAGGGGAATCAAAATTGTCGACCTGGCTATACCGTATTGCAATTAATGAGAGTATTACTTTTATTAACAAAAAACGAACTCAAAACAATATTTCTTTAGATGAGGATGATTCTTTCCTTATCCATACGCTTGAGAGTGATACATATTTTGATGGTGACGAAGCACAATTGAAGCTGCAGAAAGCTATCCTGACGTTGCCAGAAAAGCAGCGACTTGTATTTCAGATGAAATATTTTGAGGAGATGAAATATGATGATATGTCTGAGATCCTTGGCACCTCTGTTGGTGCTCTTAAAGCATCCTATCATCATGCTGTCAGAAAGGTTGAAAAATATTTAGAGGAACCTCTTTAAACCTTTATGTCAACTTATCGTCTACGCATTGTAGACATATCGTCAACACATTAGAATGGTGCAAATAATGAAGGTATGAAAACCAAATTTAACAAGTTAGAAGAAATAGATAAGAGCAATAATCCCTTTAAAGTCCCTGATAATTATTTTGCTCAGTTCAATGAGGAAATAATGAATAGGCTTCCTGAAAAGGAGTTTTTTGCACCCAAAACTGTTCCACTATGGGAAAAAGTTAAGCCTTGGGTATATCTAGCAGCAATGTTTATCGGAATGTATGTAACGATAAATTTTCTAATTTCAAGGGGCGATAATATTGGCAGTGAGCCTCAGGCACTAGTCTCTGAACAGCTGTCAGCAAGCTCCAAAGGAACTGAAAATTATTGGTCGACTGTACAAATCAGCGAGGAGGAGTTTTATCAATACCTCGAAGATCAGCTTGTGGATGAGGTCTACTTTGATTATATGTATAATCATTTTTATTTGAACTAAAACATCAGATATCTTTTAAAAGTAACTTAAAATGAGAAGATTTACAACTTTATTATTGTTTACTCTCCTACTATCAATGTTCACATCTACCCTTACGGCACAAAACAGGAGCAGAAGAATGAATATTGAAGACTATGAGAAAAGAAAAATGGAGTTTATAAAAACTCAGGCTGGTCTTACTAATTCAGAAGCTGAAAAGTATTTCCCTTTGAACAGTGAGTTAACTAAAAAGAAATTTGATTTACGCATTCTTCATAGAGACAAAGTACAGAAGATAAAAGACAACAGCAATCTGTCAGATTCAGAATACAGAAAACTTCTTGAGGATGATATGGAAGTTAAACTACAGGAAGCTGCACTTGATAAGGAGTATGCTGAAAAGTTTGAGAAAGTGCTGTCTCCCGAGAAACTATACAGAGCACAACAGGCCGAAAGAGAGTTTATGCAGAGGGAGGTAAGTAACTTCAGAAGCGGACAGGCAAATAGAAGAAGATAGGTATTACAGATTTGTAATATTATTATAGGAAAAACACGGAATTTGATAATACAAACTCCGTGTTTTATTATTTAAATAATTATGAGAAGCCTATCTGATGATACGAAAAAAACAGTCAATAGCAAAATTATGCATAAACTGTCTGTTAATTGTGGAGCTGGAGGGA